>DASTAW010000018.1 GCA_035712365.1 Terriglobia bacterium | reverse complement strand
CGATCCCTTCTAACACCACTAACCGGTCCCGGTCCCGCTGACTCAACCTCAGTTCCTCTTTTCTCATCCCCCAAGCTTCTACCACCTAAAGCGGAACTTTCTACTTTGCTCATACCGGAACTTCTCACTTTGCAGCGACATTCAGGTTTTTTCTCTTGACAATCTGCGGGGTACATGATACTCCAAGACTCGTATAAAATTTAACGGGAGCTAATATGTTCCCAGTACTTCCTAAAGCTTCCTAAGTAACACTGACAGGGGTGGCGAAAGTTTTCGCGGGCGTGCCCGCGTCTTCTTTCGAAGTCCAGCCTGTTTGCATGGCGTGTAGTCGGGGTCTGGATTGGCAACCTCGAGCAGGGAGGTTTTCATGCTGGCAAAAATCGTGTCGACGTCTTACCGTGGACTACTTCGGAACGGCCTTCACAGTCGTTTTTGCGCCTTTCGAATTCTCTTAATTTTTGCCGTGTTCGCGCTGCTGGCAGTGCCGGTTCGGGCGCAGCTTTACAGCGGCAGCGTCACGGGCGTTGTCAGCGATCCCACCGGAGCCGTGATTCCGGGGGCCAAGGTGACACTGACCGACGTAACCAAGGGCTACGCTTTCACGGCCACAAGCGACACGGTGGGCCGTTACATTTTGCGGAACATTCCTCCCAGCACCTATACGCTGGCTGTCGAGGCAACCGGCTTCAAGTCTTACACGCGCACAGGCATCGTGCTTGACGTCAATCAGAATGCGACCGCGGACGTCGGCATGCAGTTGGGAACAACCACCCAGACTGTAGAGGTTTCCGGGGCCGCTCCTCTGCTGGCGACGCAGGACGCCACCACCGGCCAGGAAGTGAACCGCACTTACATCAATGATCTGCCGCTCGTCGGGCGGGGCGTTTTCGATCTGGCATTTCTCGCCCCAGGCGTCAACCCTGCCGCTGGCCGGGCGTTCGGGGACAGCGGAGGCGTGGCCAACAACTTCGTCTCGAACGGCGGGCGCAACGCCACGTCAGACATTCTGCTTGACGGCGTCAGCACCACCGATTACGAGCAGAACGGCGGCATCATTGTCCCGCTCTACACGCCTTCGGTGGACGCGGTGCAGGAATTCAAGGTGCAGCAGAACAATTTCAGCGCCGAGATCGGCTTCAGCGGCAACACGGTGCTGAACGTGGTGATGCGCTCCGGCACCAATCAGATCCACGGCAGCGCCTACGAATTCCTGCGAAACCAGGCCCTGGATGCCAACGACTGGTTCAATAATCAGGCTGGAGTCGACCTGCCTGCCCGCCGCTACAACCAGTTCGGCGGCACGGTCGGCGGCCCAATCATTATTCCGCATTTTTATAACGGCAAAGACAAGACTTTCTTTTTCTTCGATTATCAGGCCACGCGTGACCACTCGGCCTCATCGTTCAACGCGGGCGTACCCAGCGCGGCCGAACGGAACGGCGATTTCGGCGAGCTTTGCGGGTACTCAGGAGGCACTTTCGACGGCAGCGGCGTGTGCTCAAGCCCGGATGGCCAGCTCTGGGACCCCTACTCTGGTTTTTTAGATCCGGACAACGGCTGGACCAACCAGACGATGATTCCCTTCAACAACCTGGCCACCTTTCAAAGCGCGGGCCAGGGAATACCGGCGGGGGCGTATACACTTCCCGCGGGGCCCGGAAACATCATCGACCCCGTCTCATCGAAAATGATGTCCTACTACCCCCTGCCGAACGTCGGAGTTGGCACCGCAAACTACAATCCCTACAACAACTGGCACGGCGCAGGCGTGAACATCAACAATGGGGACCAGTTCGACATCAAGATCGACCATCGCTTCAACAGCAGTAACCTGCTCTCCGCGAGGTATTCGCAGCAGTGGGGCAACGGACATGGCGCCACCTGCTTCGACAATCCTCTCGATCCCTGCAATGCGGGTCCCGTCATCAGCTCCGCGCATGCCGTCGTCCTGAATGACACTTGGACGGTGAGCCCCACGACGGTGGTGAATCTCTCCTACGGTTTCACGCGCTCCTTCAGTAACGGGAAGGGCCCGGCTGGCGACTTCCCGAACTTCAGCCCCGTTACTGACCTCGGAATGCCGTCCTACATCACGGCATCGGGGTTCCCGACCGCTCCCACCGTCTATGTTTATGGCGGTTACCAGATCGCTGCTGGTGAATCGCTCGGATACCAGGCCTGGGCGATCATTAAGTACGGCCAGGAAACGCACGACCTGCTGGGAAGTCTGGACAAAATCGCCGGACGGCACGAAATCAAGGTAGGCGGGGAATATCGTATGCACCGCATCACTTTCGGCCAGCCGGGCGCGCCCGCGGGCATCATGCTCTTCGATACCGATACGACCGACCAGAATCCTAGCAATTTTTCGGGAGGTGGAGACGCGATGGCTTCCTTCCTGACCGGCATCGGGGGACCGAACCAGTGGGGCCAATATGAAGTTCCGCTTTTCGTCGCCACCCAGAGCAACCAGTTTGGCGCCTTCATCCAGGACAACTGGCGCGTGACGGACAAGCTCACGCTCAACCTGGGCGTTCGCTATGATCTCGACCTGCCCCGTACCGAGCGCCACAACCGCATGGAATGGTTTGATCCGAAAGCTCCGTTACCCTTCACGGTCCCGGGAATGAATGTTACCGGCACCGAGATCTTTACCGGGGTAAACGGAAATTCGCGAACGATTGCGAACAACTATTACAAGGAATATGCCCCCCGTGTGGGGCTGGCCTACCGATTCTGGAAGAATACGGTTTTCCGCGCCGGCTACGGCATCTATTTCAACCCCAGCGTCTGGGCGGCGGCCGGGACCGGCCCGGTTGCCGGTTTCGACGGCTTTACGGGGTTTAACCCATGGCCCCTAACCTATCAGAGCAATGGATACACTCCATTCGCCTTCATGAGGGACCCATTCCCATTCGGAGTCAACCAACCCACGGGCTCCTCGCTGGGTCCCTATACTCAGCTTGGAAGCGGGGCGAACGGGAACTTACGCAGCGATAACGCCGGTTCCTACACGCAGACCTGGAGCGCCGGATTCCAGCATGAATTGCCCGCAGGCGTGCTGCTCGACCTCAACTACGTGGGCACCAAGGGGACGCATCTCTATTTCAACGGCGCAGGAAACATCGACCACCTGGGTCCGCAGGTCGAGCAGATGTCAACGGACCAGCTCAATGCCATCAGTAACACTTACGTGCCGAACCCGTTCTACGGGCTGATTACCGACCCGAGCTCGAGCCTCTCTCAGCCGACCGTTCCGCAGCAGCAGCTCATGTTACCTTACCCGCAGTTTACGGGTGTCTTTGCAGCCTTCCCGCCGCGCGGCAACTCGATCTACCACGCCTTCCAGTTGCGAGTGCAGAAAAATATGTCGCACGGAATCCAGTTTGTCGGCAATTACACCTGGTCAAAGACCATCTCTGATTCCGACGTCAGCGGCTACACGGAATGGCTGGGTGGGTTTGACGGCATCCAGGACCCCAACAACCTGAAGCTCGAGCGGGCCGTCTCCGAATACTCCGTTCCGCAGGTATTTACATTTGGATATGTCTACAGCTTGCCATTCGGCCATGGCCAACATTTCGGATCGAAGTGGAACCCCGTGGTGAATGCCGTCTTGGGCGGGTGGAAGACCTCAGGTCTGTGGAGGTTCGACAGCGGCCAGCCAGTGGCTATCAGCTTGGACGGTAGCGGAAATCCCATCCCTAGCTATGGCAGCCAACGGCCTAACCTGCTTGGCCGGCTCGAACGAAATACCGGCGCCAATTGGAGGACCCAATACTTTACCAATCCCCAGGTCGTCCAGTATCCGAGTAGATATGCGATTGGGACGGCGCAACGCACCTTGCCCAATGTCTACATGCCGGGCGCCAAGACGGCAGGTCTCTCCTTGATGAAGGAATTTTCCATGTCTCCCATTCGCGAAGGCATGAGGGCGGAGTTTCGTTTGGAGACCTTCAACGCCTTCAACCACCCGCAGTTGGGGTGCCTCAATGGCAAAGTCACAGATGGCTTTGACGGCTCCGATCCGGGCACTTTCAATGGCTTTGGAGCATTAAATTGCCAGGCCAACAGCCCGAGGGAATTGCAGTTAGGTTTCAAGCTTTATTTCTAAGCCCGGTGCCCGTTTGGGTTGGCGGGGGCTTCCGTAGCGCCGGCATCTTGCCGGCCCTGAGAAGTGCCGCCGGGACGGCGGCGCTACAACGAGCGTCGTTACCCTATTTTGCAGCCCTCAGTAATTTATGGGCCAGGGCGGACACCTCCCCGCCCTGGCCCTTTTTTTCAGAAGTGGGCGGGGCTGGCTCAGTTTGATTAGTGGCACGGGCGTCCCGCCCGTGTTTGGGTCCAAAAGACACGGCCAAGTTGGCCGTGCCACCAAGGCGGTCAAAAGCACGGCCAGAGTGGCCGTGCCACAAAACCGGGATAATATTTTGGGGCGGTAGCAGGTGGGATTAAGATACACAGTGATGGTTTTCCGATCCTGTCTGCCGCTTGCCTGCCTTGCGATTTCTCTCGTCGCGGGGATGGCCCGGCCCTTCGCTCCTCCCCAACAAACCTCCGACTCATTTGGGCAAGCGGTTGAAGCCTTTCAGCAAGGCCGCTATTCGGAAGCTGAAACCGCGGCTCGGGCGGTGGTGCGCGCGGACCCACGCGACGCCCGCGCTCTCGGCCTGCTGGGTGTGATTCTGGATGCCGAGCGAAAATACGGCGAGGCGGAAAGCGTGTACCTTCAGGCCTTGCGGCTTGCCCCGGACTCGGCGGCGCTGCATAACAATCTCGGAAACCACTATCTGGCGCAGGGCGAGGCGGCCCGTGCCCGTGCCCAATTCCTCAAAGTAGTCGGAATCGATCCCGGACATCCGAATGCCAATCTTCAGCTTGCCGAGATGAGCATTAAAGCGAAGGACGGAAATTCTGCGCTCCAGTATCTTTCCCACCTGCCCGCGAGCGCGCTTGCCCAGCCCGCGCCGGCGCTGCTTCACGCCCAAGCGCTGCACCTGGCCGGTAAGAACGAAGAGGCTGAGCGGGCTTTGGACCAGATTGCGCAGCAGGCCGGAAGCGATCCGCGCACAGCCTTTTCGGTGGGAATGGTTGACGCGGGATGGAAGCGTTACGCCGAAGCCGAGCAGGCGTTCGGGCAGGCGCTCAAGCGAGACCCGGCGAACTTTGACATCCAATACAACCTCGGCCTTGCAGCCCTGAATGCACGCGACTATCCGCGTGCGCTGGTTGCGCTCGAGGCAGCCCAGCGCCAGAAACCCGGCGATCCCGACACCCTCCTTAGCCTCGCGCGGGTCTACTCCGCCACGGAGCGCGATGACCAGGCCGTGATCCTGCTGGTCAAAGCGATGAAGGAAGCGCCCGAGCGGCCGGACATCCTGATGACCGCAGCACAGACTTCAGAGCGGCTGGGCTTTTACGTAGATGCGGCGGGGGCGCTCGAAAAATACCTGAAGCTGAAGCCCGGTGATGAGGTCGCGCGCCGCGAGCTTGGCTATGTGCTCATCCGAACGGCCAGGCTGG
This sequence comes from Terriglobia bacterium, assembly GCA_035712365.1. Taxonomy (NCBI): domain Bacteria; kingdom Pseudomonadati; phylum Acidobacteriota; class Terriglobia; species Terriglobia bacterium. The sequence continues at coordinate 24,713 of DASTAW010000018.1, read as the reverse complement.
ACGACGGCGTGCGCATTCTCAGCGCCTATGTCGCCAGGCATCCCAAAGACCCACAGGGCCTCTACGAGCTGGGCATCGCAGAGTCGGTGCGCGACAAGCAGAAGGCGCTCGCCCGCCTCAACGCCGCTCTTGTGCTTGACCCGTCGCTTACGGGCGCCCGCTACGCCCGCGCTGTCCTGGTGGCGCAGCAGGGGAAGTACGAGGAGTCGATCAGCGATTTGAGAAAAATTCTCGAAAGCGAGCCGCGAAATACGAACGCTCTCTATTCGCTCGGCGATGACCTGCTGATGGTCAACCGTCCCGCTGACGCGGTCAAGCTGCTGGCCCAGGCCGCAGAACTTTCCCCGGAGGACCCGAAAATTCTTCTCCGATACAGCCGGGCGCTCTTGCGCGCTGGCAACACAACGGAAGCGCAGACGGTCATGCAGCGCTTTCAGGCAATCAAGCCCACGGACGCAGGCCCCCGGCCCAACGCCGGGCTGTTTGACTATCTGGGCCTGACGCCCCAGCAGCAGCACGAACGTTACATGACCAACCTGAAGCACAACATCGAGCTGAATCCGAATGACGTGAAGTCGTTGAGGCTGCTGGCAAAGGTGCTTCTGATGGAGGGGAAAACCGACGAGGCGATTGAGGATTACAAAAAGATCCAGACATTGAGCGCTGGTCCCAAGGTGCTGGCCGGCTGCGGCAGGGAGCTTCTTGACGCGGGCCAGTATGGGCTGGCGCGGGAATTTCTAGCCGCAGCTATGAAGCAGGCGTCTCGATCAGGTGAGGCGTCAATCGAGGGCCTGCGCCTCGATTTCTCGTTCGCTATTTTCCATGGCGAAGGAGGCGCCGCCGCGCTCGCCGAGCTCGACAAGACTCCGGCTTCGTTCCGGCACGGCGACTATTATCTGCTTAGGGCGCAGATCCTCGACTCGATGGGGAAGGAGGCAGAGGCGGGGGCCGACCTGAACCGCGGCATCAACGCCTCGCCGACGCGCGCCAATCTATACTTTCAGGCGGCGCTGTTTTTGATCAAGCACGGCGAGTATCAGCAGACGATACGGCTGCTCGATCTGGCGAAGCGCGCCGTCCCGGACGATCCGGGACTGATGCTAATACAAGCCATCACTTACGAGCTTCTGCAGCGTTTTGATGAGTCGCAAAAGTTGATGGCCGAGGTCCAATCGCGCTGGCCGGAGTGGGGCCAGCCTTACCTGATTGATGGCATCATTCTGCAAAACCACTTCAAGCAAAAGGAAGCTAAACAGAAGCTGGAGACGGCCATCACGCTCGGCGCAAACGATCCCAAGGCCTACTTTTATCTTGCCTCCGCCTGTCTCGACTCAAACCCGCAGGACTTCCCGGGGGCGAACAAAGCCATCGGAAAGGGGCTGGAGGTGGCTCCAGAGAACGCGGATCTCCATTGGATGGCGGGCAAGATCGATCTGGCGGAAAAACGCTATAGCGAGGCGGTGGAGCATTTGCAGGCGGCCGCGCGCTTCGATCCCAGCCTTGTCGCGGCGCATGAGACGCTGAGGGCCACTTACCTGGCGATGGGCGAGAAGGAGAAATCCGTTGCCGAGTCCCGGGAAATCGTTCGCCTGAAACAATTGGAAGCGGCGAAGGGAGCCAGTCAAGGGCCGCCGGCGATCAGCGCGCCGTTGTTCACCGTTCGCCTCCCTGGAAGCCGGGAAGTCACGACTGACCCGTGACCCGCCGCCGTTCTCGTTCGAGCAAGGGATGAAATTTCATTACCAGCCAATGCGAGGCCGCGGAGCCGTTGGAGTTGCTGCGATTTCCTTGCTGGCGACGGCGCTCGCCGTAAATCTGGCGGCGCAAGACACTGCCCGGCAGCACGCCGAGCGCGGGATTGGCCTTGCGCAGTCCGGTAACCTGCCTGCCGCGGAGACGGAGCTTCGCCGAGCCGCGCAGCTTGACCCGCACAATGCCGAACTGCTGGGCAACCTCGGGACTGTGCTGGCCATGGAAGGCAAGCTGGAAGAATCAACGCCGATCCTGAAGGAGGCTGCGCAGCATAATCCGCAGGCGCTGGTGTTGAGGCAATATCTGGCCGCAAATCTGTGGCAGCTCCACAAGTTTGCAGAAGCCAAAACGCAGCTCCAGCTTATTCTGAAGGCCCAGCCGCAGAACAAGCAGGCCATCTTCTTGCTGGGAATGGTTTCTGCAGACCTCAAAGATTACGCAGCGGCGGCGCGGCTGCTTGGTTCGGTCCCCGATCTCGTTCGCCAGCATGCCGAGTCTGTGGCGGCGCTGGCGCTCTCGCAATACTGCACAGGCGCAAAGGAAGAGGCGCGAAAGACGCTCGGCATCTTGCTGGAACATGCGGGCGACGCTAAGGCTGCGCTGCTGGGCGCTCACGTTGCTTCACAAGCGGGCGACTATGAGGAATCGCTCTGCCTGCTGGAGCCGTCAGAGGCTTCGAATCCCGGGTTCCCGGAGCTTGCGTATCAGATCGCGCTTGCCGAGTACCACCTCGGACGATATGCGGATTGCGAGACAAAACTGCTTGCGCTGGCTCACGCCAGGCAGGACTCCAGCGAAACTGAGAACCTGCTGGGGTGGTGCTACGAAAAACAGGGCAAGCACCGCCCTGCGATTTCCGCCCTGCGGCAGGCCATTGCGCTCGGCCCTGATCAGGAATCGAATTATCTTGACCTGGGCGGAATCTTGCGCGAAACAAGATCATTGCCTGCAACGCTTGCGGTCGCCACGCAGGGCGTCGAACGTTTTCCCAAGTCCGGCCGCATTTGGGGCCTGAAGGGCTCCGCCGAGTTGGGGATGAGCCATTATCCCGACGCCATCAGGTCCTATTCCCGCGCTTACGAACTGGACCCGTCTGACGCCAGCGCGCTGCTGGGATTGGGCGAGGCGAGGGAAGGCCACGGCTCATCCGCTGAGGCGGAGAAAACTTTTGAGGAAGGCGCCAGGAAATTCCCGCGCGATGCGCGCTTCGACCTTGAATATGCGTTTCTGCTGCTGCGCAGGGCCGATGCGGGCGACAAGACGGCAGCGCCGCGCGCGGTTGAGCTGCTCCGCAAAGCCCTCGCCATCGATCCTGCGAGCGCTGAAGCTCATTACCAGCTCGGCAGTCTCGCTCTCGAAGGCGGCAGGCCGAAGGAAGCCTTCGACGAATTGCAGAAGGCCGCGCAACTCGAGCCCGATGCCAGTAAGATTCATTTTGCCCTGGCGCGCGCCTGCCGTCACCTGGGGCAGAAAGACGCGGCGGCGCGCGAGATGGCCATCTTCCAAAAGCTTAAGGAACAGGAACTCTCGATGGCTGAGGCCGCACCGGCCGGCATGGGATCGCGATAAAATCAAAACGCGCCGGGGCGCGACTGCCATTGTCCATGAAACGCAGACAGTTTCTCAAAATTTCCGCTGGTCTGGTTTCAGCCGCGATGTGGCCGGGCGAGCTGGCTTCTGCAGCGGCTGCGCGTGGCGAAATCTTCACCGACGTTACTGCCGAGGCGGGAATCACCTGGCGCCAATTCAACGGCGAATCTCCGGACCGTTTCCTGATTGAAGCGATGGGTGGCGGCGTGGCGGTGGCAGACTTCGACGGCGACGGCAGGCTTGATATCTTCCTCGTCAACGGCGGTGAGACTCCCCGCGGCAGGAGCCCGGCGCCCCTCGCCAACGCACTCTACCGCAATCTCGGAAACTTGAAATTTGAGGACGTTGCCTCGCGCGCCGGAGTCGCCCACACTCCGTTTTACGGCATGGGCGCCGCGGCGGCCGATTTTGACAATGACGGCTTCCAGGATTTGTTCGTCACCGGCTACCCGCGCTGCGCGCTGTTCCACAACAACGGCGACGGAACGTTCTCGGACGTGACGGACAAAGCGGGTGTCGCCAATCCGGGGCGCTGGGCCGCAAGCGCGGCGTGGCTCGACTACGACCGCGACGGCCGCTTGGACCTGGTGGTCTGCAATTACGTTCAATTTTCCTTCGACGACCCGAAGAGCTGCCAGTATCAAGGCATCCGCACTTATTGCGAGCAGAGGGCGTATGTGGGACTCCCTCTTTCGCTTTATCACAACAATGGCGACGGAACGTTCAGGGACGTGAGCGGATCCTCCGGCCTGTCCAGCTATGTCGGGCGTTCCCTGGGCGTAGTCGCGATCGACGTGGATGACGACGGCTGGACCGACCTCTTTGTAGCGCGCGACGCCTCGCCCAATCTTCTGCTCATCAACCAGCGCAACGGAACGTTTGAGGACGTGGGCCTCGACGCCGAGGTGGCCTACGACGAAAACGGGAGGGCCAAGTCCGGCATGGGCGTGGATGCCGGGGACGTGAACGGCGACGGCTGGCCGGATTTCGTAGTGACCAACTTTAATGACGAGTACCACTCCCTTTATCTCAACCACGGCTCGATGCCCTGGCAGGACTGGACTACACGTTCGGAGCTGGCGCGGTACACTCGCGCCGACGTGGGATGGGGAACGCGGTTCCTCGACTTCGACAATAGCGGCCGCCTGGGTCTCTTCATTGTAAACGGACACATCAGCCAGGTGATTGGGATGGTACGCCGCGACGTGACGTACAAGGAGCGGCCGCTGCTCCTTTCCAATAACGGCCAAGCTGTTTTCGAAGATGTGGGAGCGTCTGCGGGCGCAACCTTCAGCCAGGGGTACGATGCGCGCGGCCTGGCAATCGGGGACCTTGATAATGACGGCGGCCCGGACGCCATTTTTACCTGCTTGAACAATTCTCCGGTCCTGCTGCGCAATAACGTGGCGCATGAGAATTCCTGGATCGGTTTCACGCTCAAGGGAATAAAAAGCAACCGCGACGCCATCGGCGCCAAGCTCATCCTGCAATCCGGAGGGCGTCGCCTGGTGCGCTGGATCGCCGGCGGATCGAGTTATCTTTCCTCACAGGATAAACGGGTTGTTTTCGGACTTGGGCGCGCACCTGCACAAATGCTCTCGACCGTGGAAATTCGCTGGCCAAGCGGACAAACACAGAAGGTTTTCGGCCTTGCCGCGAACCGCTACCACGCCATCGAGGAAGCCCCAAAGTGACAGCCCGTTTGGAAAGACGCCAGAGTAAGCCGCGTCTGCTGAAACCTGGTGTCTACAACCAAAAAGAGGCCCTCTCCTTGCTACACGGCACACAAAGCTTCCTGGCGTATACTTGGGATGGAAACTGTTTTGAAGTGGAGGGCGTCGAGCCTGATCACACCGTCGAACTCTCACGCGATGCAATGGGCTCCGGTCGTGACGATCAACTTGAAGGCGCCATTGAACTGACTCGTAGCGTGTGGCTGTCGGCATTCCAGAAATGGGGTCCCATAACACATTGGCCAGTTCACGACCATCACCCCTCACCAGCCATCCGGTCGTGTCATATTTCTTTCTCACTTTTGCAATTTCCTGGACTGCCGCACTGGCCGTCATTGCCCCGAAGGTATTTCGAGGTCGACCCGTTCCGCCCTTGGACGGAATACTCATGTTCCCGGCAATGTTATTAGGGCCGAGCGTCGCGGGCTTAATGATGACGCACGTCATTGATGGAGAATCAGGTATCCGGCATCTTTTGGCGCGCATGCGGAGATTTCGGCTCGGCGGTCGCTGGTATCTGGCGCTGTTGATCCCGCCGGTCACGATTATTGCCGTACTCACGGTGCTTGCGCGATATGACTCGCCGGTTTTCGCCCACGGACGGTACCTCCTCGGCGCGACCTTCGGGATAGCCGCCGCTTTTTTCGAAGAGATCGGATGGACTGGCTTTGCGTTCCCGAAAATGCGCAGGGCCGGCCATGCCTTGGGCCCGGCAATCCTGTTGGGGCTGCTGTGGAGCTGCTGGCACCTGCCCGTGATCAGCTACCTCGGAACCACCGCGCCGCATGTCCATTACTGGCTGCTTTATTTTCTGGCGTTTGGTTCCACGATGACAGCGATGCGCGTGCTTATCTCGTGGGTCTACTCAAACACGGAAAGCCTTGCGTTAGCGCAGTTGCTTCATTTGAGTTCAACCGGGAGCCTTGTAGTGCTTAGCCCTCCGCGTGTATCGCCAGCGCAGGAGGTGTTCTGGTACGTGGTCTATGGGGCGGCCCTTTGGGTCATTGTGGGGTTTGTCACTCTCGCCTTCGGAAAGGGTCTGGCAGGCCGAAAAACTTCAGGCCTCTCGAATTCCAACCCGTGAAGCGATTTTCCGAACCAAAAACACTTACTGGCTTAGCTTTCATACGGTATTATTCGGTGCTGTGCACTTGCAGGGTTCCTAAAAACTCCGCCCGTCATGCTGGGCCCCTTCGCACTCCCTTTGCGAACGGCCCTGATCCCGCGATGCGGGAGAAAGGGCTCAAGATGACGTCACGCGGGGGGGTTTTCAACAGCCTGCCAAAACTCTTCCTTTGGACGAGGTCAAAACGTCTTCAGGCTCAGGATTTATTGGGAGGGTGGGCAGAAAAGTAGGCGTCCAGGCCGGACTCAACCTCAGTGAGGCCCTGTTCGAGGTTGCGATCGAGCGCCGCCACCACATCCGGTATTCCCTTTCCCTGCACCGGCGTGGTGCGCGTGTACACATGGTCCCACACGGTCTTGCGGGTGCTGCGGTCAACCAGTTCAAACTCCATCGACACCAGCGCCGAGATCCCTCCGGCCTGGTCAACCTCCTCGAAATTGTAAAGTCTGCCTCGCAGCAGAAATTCTCCCTGGGCTGAACTACCCACCTGGGCTATCGACTGGTATCTGCGGGAGGCCCGAAGACGGCGAATCAGAATGGTCTTGACCATCTGCGTGGGAGGCTCGGCCCACTGGTGGTACTCGTAGATGCCGATCTCGTTCGGCCCGGAACGATAAACGATCGGCTGGTCTTCCAGAACCTCAGGAGCGCCGATGTGGCCGATCAGCAGACTGACGGGCAGGGTGCTGGCGGCCGGTTCAGGCGCGGGCGGAAGCCCTGCGGTGTAGTACTTGATGACCTTTCCTCCAAGGCAACTGCTCAGGGCCGCCGCGGCCAGTGCCAGCAGGGCGAAATGGATCATTCGACGCATCAATATCGGTGCTCCCTTCTATTTCCCACCGGGCTTGCGCTCTTTCGACCTGTCGGCGCGAATCAGGGTATACGGACGCCGTTCCAGCTTGCTGGTCAACTCCTTGAGCTTTTGGGTTGCCGCCCGGACGTTCGCCATGATCTCGTCAATGTTGTCGGAGTTGTAGTCGAGTGTTTCATTCAGGTGGTCCATCACGGCTGAGGCGGTCAAAAGCGTCTGTCGAAGCTCCTTGACAGAGCCGCGCAAATCCTGCCGGTTTTCAAGGACCACGGCATTGATGTTGTTCAGCGCATCGTTTGCCTGGCCCATCGTCTTCTTCAGGTCATCCAGCAACGGCTTGAGCTGGGCGCTGGCGGATTGAACATTGTTCAGCGTGGCGGAAACCTTGGGGCGGTCCTCGGCGAGCATGGAATTGACGGCGCCGAGCGAGGCGCTGATGCTGGCCCGGTTCCTGTCGCTCAACAAATCGTCGGCGCGGGCCACCGTCACCTGGAGCTCATCGAGGCGTTGGTTCAGCTTTTCGAGCGTCTGCTGTACCATGGGATCGATCTCGGCAATCATTTCACCAAGATCGTTAAAATTAAAGGTGGGCGCCGATGGAATGACGCTGCCCGGCGGGGCTTTCGGCGCCTTGCGTGTGCCGGTGCTGAGTTCCACATAATTGTCGCCCAGCGGTCCGAGGCTGGTGACCTTTGCCACGCTGTCGGTTTTTAACGGGATATCCGGGCTGACGGTGAAATCGACTTCGATGCGTGTTGGGTCCTGCGGGTCGACCCGGACCGCCTGCACCGCCCCGGCTTTCATGCCTCCAAACCGCACTGCGGCGCCTGGTTCGATCCCTCCCGCAAATTTGAAATACGCCCGATGCGGAACGTTGCCGCTGCCAAAAGCCCCGGAGACGGCGAGCGCGGCGGCGACCAGCAGGCCGGCGGCGATCAGGACAAAGAGTCCCACCCATACCTGTTCCGCCCACTCCCGTCGCGAATTCATTTCCGATCTCCTTGTCCTGGTCCTCTGTAACCTCGCCACCACTTCGGCTGCGCCATGACGGTGACGGCCCGGCTTGTCATTTCCGCTCCTTGATGTTTCGTGTCAGCACCTGGAGGTAATTGAGCTCGTCCTCAACCTGTGGTTCTGGCACCCGGTCCAGAAACTGGCGCACGCGCGGGTTGGTGCTGGCCTTCACTTCTTCTTTGTTGCCGATGGCAATGATGTTGCCGCGATCGATCAAAAGCAGGCGGTCCGCAATCAGGAACGCGCTGGCCAGTTCGTGCGTCACCACCACCATCGACATCGAGTAGGCTTGCTTCATCTCCAGAATCAACTCGTCAATGCCAGCCGCGATGATGGGGTCAAGTCCCGCCGAAGGCTCGTCAAACAGCAGCAGGTCCGGGTCCATGGCCAGGGCGCGAGCCATCGCCGCGCGCTTCTTCATGCCTCCACTCAGCTCGGAAGGCATATAGTCCTCAAAGCTTGCCAGGCCCACCTGTTCCAGCTTGATCCGCACCATGATCTCGATGGTGGAGTCTTCCAGGCGTGTGTGCTCGGTGAGCGGCAGAGCAACATTCTCGCCGACCGTCATCGAGCCGAAAAGAGCGCCACCCTGGAAAGAGACGCCCATCTTCTTCCGAATGCCGTCCAGTTCTCTTTCCGAAGCCTGCGCGATGTTCACTCCTTTGATCCAGACTTCGCCGCCGCTCGGTTTCTCGAGCCCCATCAGCGTCCGAAGCAGGGTGCTCTTCCCTGAGCCGGAACCTCCCAGGACCACCAGGGTTTCACCCCGCAAAACATCGAAGCTGATGCCGTGCAGAATCTCCCTGTCGCCGTAACTGACGCGGAGATCCACGACGGAAATAACGGGACCCTCGCCGGCCAGTTTATTTGTGCCCATCTGCGCGCCTGCCTCATGACCGATCAACCGCGGTTGGTCAGGTAAAACAACGCGGTGAACAACAGATCAACGGCAATCACCAGAAAAATCGACCTCACCACTGCTGTCGTCGTGGAGCGTCCCACTTCCTCGGCGCCCGCCCCGGTCGAGAAACCTTCCTGGCAGCCGACGGCGGTGATCACCACGGCGAACAGCGCGCTCTTCACCAGACCGGTCGTGATGTCGCCTACCACCAGGGCGTCGCGCGTGGCCCGCAGATAGGAGATGAAGGTAAAGCTGGCGCCGGTCACGCCAAACAGGCACCCGCCCATCACCCCCATGAAATCCGCCCAGATGGTGAGGCACGGCACCATCACCATCATGGCCAGGAACTTTGGCGCCACCAGGAAGGCCACCGGACGCAGCGCCATGGTTTCCAACGCATCCACCTCTTCGGTCACTTTCATGGTGCCGATTTCAGCCGCAAAGGCAGAACCTGACCTGCCGATGACGATAATGGCCGTAATCAAAGGACCCAGTTCCCTGATAATCGAAATCGCGACTGCGTCGGCAACGAACTGGATGGCCCCCAGGCGCCGCAATTCATAGGCGCTCTGCAACGCCATAATCAGGCCGACGAAGAAGGTGATGAGGGACACAATGGGAATGGCCCCCACCCCCACCTCCATGGCCTGATGTAAAGCGCGCCGCGGGCGCAGCCGCTGCCCCCGGAAGGGCCCCATGAACGTGGCATAGGCGGACTCGCCCGTCAGGCGGGCCAATTCCCCCACGTACGCCACACCATTCAACGTTGCAGCGCCAACGCGGTCAGGCAGTGCCGTGATTTTTTCAGCAGCGCTCAACTCCCCAAGCTCCATTAAGGCTGCGGCCAGCAAGTTTCGATATGTACTCGTGCAGCCGCGTGGACAACTCTCGCCACACTTTCAGACCTGCAATGCTTCTTCTTCCGTTTTCCGGATCTCGAAAACCGTGGTCAGACGGGTCAGTTGGAGGACTTCCTGGACCGTCTTGTTGAGCCCGTACAGGACCAATCGCTTCCGGCTGTTGCGTGCCTTCATCAGAACTTCCACCAGTGAAGCGATGCCGGAGCTGTCGATATAGCGTACATCGCTGAAATTGACCACCAGCCGAGGAGTCTTTGACAAGCACTCCAACAGCAACTTCCGCAGGCGGGGCGACGTGCCCATATCGATGTCGCCAGTGACGTCGACGATGGTACTTCCTGATTGCTGGCGAGTTGCGGCGTTCATCGGCTCCTTCCTCGCAGCCTCTCTGCGCTGCTCAGGCTTGCTTCCCGGCGCCGGGCAGATACTTCTTCAGGCGTAAACGGTTGTGGTCAGGCAACCGCTCGTAACTAACCTCATCCATGATCTGGCGAATCAGATGAGTGCCACGCCCACTCAGCGCGACGGCATCAAGGGGCTGGGCGCAGAACTTTGCCGGGTCCGCCGGCTCGCCACGGTCAATGAAGGTAAACTCGAGGCAGTCCGCCTGCGCCTGACAGTTGAGTTGGACCGTGTGATTGCACTCGTTTTTGTAGGCATGGCGGATGACATTGCTAAAAGCTTCATCAACAGCGACGGTGATTTTGCGGCATTGCTCGTCCTCGATGCCCAGGGCAGCGGCAAACTGCTCCACCGCGCCGCGCACGACTCCCAGCAGTCGAGGGTCGCTGGTCAGACTCATCTCGAACTTCAGGGGCCCCTTCACCGGCTGCACAGGCACGGGCCTGGGCGGACTCCCCTCATCGCAGCTCATAACATCTCCAATTGTCGCCTTGATGGCCGAGGCTATCATACCCATTTATCGTTTCATGGGTCAACCGAACGCGGTGCACCGCCGCCAGCCATTTTGAAGGCTGATTCCGAGGGAAAGCGCCGTCCGATTCTATATTCGTTTATACTGCCAAGGGGAGAAAGAGAAGGTTTGGGCGAGCATCTATTTTCAGGCTGGGTCGGGTCACGCCGGAAGTTTCTGGGTTGCAGCGCAGCGCTTTCGTTCCTCCCCGCGCCGATGCGGCAACAGTGGTCCGCAGGCCCAGTGGCCCTTCCGGGACTTGATGCTCCCGAATTGACGCCCGCTCGCCTGCACCCGCATTACCGAACGCCAGGACCGCTTGCCGGCATTCTCAAGAAGGTCAATCCCGAACACGACGATTTTCCCGTTGAAAAGTTCGCTGCCAGAATTAAGGCGACCCTGCGAAAGTGGACTGAATCTCTCGAACAATCGGCGCCGGCGGGGCTTGATGCCGTTGGTCAGGCCCTGCCCAGTCATTTTGTGGGCGCGAGCCTTCGCCCGGATGAAAGTCGCGTCCTTCGCAACGACAGCGTCTTGGAAATCAGAAGACGGAGCTTTCCAGCTTCCCGGACGCTCGACCGCAGCGACTTTCTCGAATCCATTAAGGAGACGCTGTCATCGTATTCCGCGTTGCTCAGGGCGCAGCTCCACCTTGCGGAGGTCAAAATCGTCACCCAGGAACCTGCGTCGCTCGAGACGATTGTCCGCTACGAGCTCCTGGGGAAATCGCCGGACTGCTATCGCGAGCAGCGGTCAGGCAACTGGAGGATTTCGTGGGCGCAGACACCGCAGGGAACTCTGGGCATCACGGGTTGGAGTGCAGAAGACGAAACCCAGGTGCGCGCATCCGCTCCGGTGTTTCAGGAGATCACTTCGGAGGCGTTGGCGGGCAATCCCTCGTATTCCGAGCAGTTGCTGCCGGGAGCTAACTATTGGAGGACTGTTCTTGACAGCGCGTGCGGAATGGATGTCTACGGCAACAATGGCATCGCCGCCGGAGACATCGACAACGACGGTTTTGATGACCTCTATGTCTGCCAGCCTTCCGGTCTGCCCAACCGGCTCTATCGCAATCGCGGCGACGGAACGTTCACTGACATCACCGGCACAGCAGGCGTCGGGATTCTGGACGCTACACCGTGCGCGCTGTTTGCCGATGTCCTGAACCGCGGCCGCCAGGACTTACTGGTGGTCACGGTTACCGAGCCGCTGCTTTTCCTCAATCAGGGCAACGGTACGTTCCAGTTGAAGCCCAACGCTTTTCATTTCCAGCAGCCGCCGAAGGGAACATTCACCGGCGCTTCTTTCGGCGACTATGATCGCGACGGAAAACTGGACCTCTATTTGTGCCTGTATAGTTACTACGAAGGCCTCGGTGAATATCGCTATCCCGCGCCCTACTACGACGCGCAGAACGGCCCTGCCAATTTCCTGTTTCACAACGAAGGCGATGGAACATTCCGCGACGTCACCGCGGCGGCGGGAATGGACCAGGGCAACAATCACTTCAGTTTCGACTGCCACTGGTGCGACTATGACGGCGACGGATGGCAGGACCTCTACGTGGTGAATGATTTCGGCCGCAACAATCTTTATCACAACAACGGAGATGGGACCTTCACGGACGTGGCCGCCAGGGCCGGCGTGCTGGATATCGGCCCCGGGATGAGCGCCTGCTGGTTCGATTATGACAACGACGGCAGCCCGGACCTTTACGTCTCAAACATGTGGGAGGATGCCGGACGCCGGATCAGCGGCCAGAGCGATTTTATGCCTTCACTGCCACAGGCGACCCGCGCGCTGTATCAGCGTTTCGCTACGGGCAACTCCCTTTATCACAACCGCGGAGACGGCGCCTTTCAAGATCGCAGCAAGACGGCCGGAGTGGAGATCTCCGGGTGGTCATGGTCCTGCCAGGATTGGGACTTTGACCACGACGGATATCCCGATCTCTACATCGCCAACGGATTTATTTCCGGACCCGACCCGCAGAACCTTGAAAGCTTTTTCTGGCGGCAGGTGATTGCGCGTTCGCCTGCGAGCGGCGCCCGCTCGCCTGAATACGAACTGGGCTGGGACGCCATCAATGAGCTGGTCCGCGCTGACGGTACCTGGGCTGGCTATCAGCGGAACACTTTTTACGCCAACAATCGCGACGGCACGTTCGCGGAAGCAGCAGGGGCCGTGGGACTCGACTTCATTGATGACAGCCGGGCCTTTGCGCTGGCGGATTTTGACCACGATGGGCGGCTGGAGGTTTTTCTCAAGAACCGCAGCGGGCCGCAGCTTCGAATCCTGCGCAACGTCGCGGAAGGAATCGGAAATGCAATCGCCTTCCGCCTGCGCGGGACCAAAAGCAACCGCGATGCAATAGGGACCTGGGTCATTGTGGAGACCGCCGGCGCGCGTCAGATGAAGCTTTTGCAGGCAGGGTCGGGATTTTGTTCGCAGCACAGCAAAGAAATCTTCTTCGGCCTCGGTCATTCCTCTGGTCCCTTGCGCGCCACGATTCACTGGCCCAGCGGTGTGGTGTCCACATACGATAACCTGCCTTCCAACCACCGCGTTGAAGTTGTGGAGGGTTCACAGGAGGTTCACGCGGAGCCCTTTGCGAAGTCCGCTTCCGGGCCTCATGCGCGGGACGGCCAGCCGCGAGAACCGCCGCTCCCATCCGTGTTTGGAACGTGGCTGATTGCACCTCTTGACGCGCCGGATTTTTCCTTGCCTGACCTGGCGGGCAAGACGCACGCTCTCTCCGGGCTTGCCGGGACTCAGGTATTGCTGAATTTCTGGGCGACCTGGGCAGAAGCTTCCATCAGCTTCCTCGCCCAGCTCCAGAAAGGGTCGGGCCTTCTCCGGCAGGCCGGGCTGCAGGTTCTTGCAATCGCCGTGGACCCGCCGGGCAGCCAGGAGAAGGTTCGGGCGCTCGTTCGCGAACATCAATTTTCATTCCCTGTCCTTCTGGGACCAGACGAGGTGGGTTCGGTCTACAACCTGCTGTTTCGGTATTTGTTTGACCGGCACCGGGACCTTCCTGTTCCCACATCCTTTCTCATCGATAGAGATAGCAGCATCGCCAAGGTCTACCAGGGGCCTGTGGAGGTTTCCCAGATCGCCAGGGACGCGGCGCGGATCCCCCGCACCGCCACGGAACGCCGGCAGCGCGCTCTCCCGTTTGTGGGCCAAACCCGCGGCACATACTCGCGCAACTATTTCACCTATGGCCTGGTGTTTGCGCAGCATGGGTACAGCGAGGCGGCGGAATCGGCATTCGAACGAGCCATCAGCCAGGATCCCAACGCCGCCGAGGCGTATTACGACCTGGGCACGCTTTACATGCAAAAGAAGCAATGGGGCCTGGCGGAAGCAGTGCTGCAAAAGGCAGTCCAACTCAAGCCGGGCGACCCGATGGGCCTAAACAACCTGGGCATTGTGGCGGCGCAGCAAGGAAAGCCGACGGTGGCTGAACAGTATTTCAAGCAGGTGCTGAAGTCAGACCCATCCAATAATCTGGCCATCAGCAATCTTGCTGACCTTTACCGAAGCCAGCAAAGGTTCCAGGACGCCCAACAGTTACTTGAGGAAGCTTTAGAAGGCAGCCCGGATGATCCTCAATTGAATTACAAGCTGGGAATGGTGTACGCGGGGCAGGGGCGCAATAGCCAGGCGCAGACGTACCTTGAACGGGCAGTTCGATTGCAACCTGGCAACGCCGAGGCACTTGATAATCTCGGCGTCGTCTATGCCCTGACCGGACAGCTTGATCGCGCGGCTGAGACTTTTTCCCGGTGCATTCAGGAAGCGCCCAGCTTTGACCAGCCCTATCTGAACCTGGCGCGAGTGGACGTTAAAATCGGCCGGCGCGAGGAAGCTGTTCAAGTCCTGAAAGCATTGCTCGCTCAGGTCCCCGGGCATCCTCTGGCGCAAAAATATTTAGAGCAACTACAGAGGTAGAGCTTAATGTACGGCACACGCCTTGTTTGTTCACGCCCCTTCTGAGAAAATTGCCTCAGGAATCGACGATGCGGGTTATCAATTCAACGTGCGCTTCGGGATGTGGCCGGGAGAATGATCTGCGGGATTTCCGGCCCGAGAGGTTCAAGGTTTGGAAAGTAGCTCTGGCGCTGTGGTGTGCGCTTTCAACCGGACTTTTGGCCCAAACGCCCGGCACCGTTACGGGAACTGTGAAGACCGAGGTCGGGGCAGGCGTTCCGCACGCGGAGGTTATTGCGAGGGCGTCCGGCGGGCGAATTGCTGCCACCGCCCTGACCGATGATCGCGGGAGCTTCCGGTTGCCGCCGATTCGGTCCGGCACTTATCGGCTGGAAGTCCAGTTTCCCGGGCAATTGCAGGTTGCCTCCAGACCAGTGGTGATCAAGGACGGGGACCACGCCGTATTGGATTTCGTTGGCGTTCCTGCGCATGGAGCGTCGCAAGGCCACGGTGATTTGCTCGGCCCGGTTACCTTCTACAACCACTCCGACTTCAAGCAAGGGCAACTGACAGATCCATCAGGCGGCGGAGGATACAGCAATGGGGCCTCTGCCCAGGCCGTCAAAATACTCAACCAGTATCTTGCGCCGCCAGACTCGGCGGCCTCTGGGAACGGCGGCGAGTCGTACGGAAAACCTGCTTCTGTAGCAGGACCACACGAAGCGGAATTAGAACGGTCGGGGAGCGAACTTTTGAAAAACCAGAATTACGCACAGGCCGTAAGGGTTTTCCAACAGGCGACGGCCCTCTACCCTCTATCGGAGCGTTTGCAGATGGGGCTTGGCCTGTCGCTGTTTGGCGCTGGGAAATACCCGGAAGCCGCTGGCGTCATGCATGAAGCTGCCAGGCTTGCACCCAATGATTCCGGGCCGGTCGTGATGCTTGCTGAGACCCTACAATTTGTGGATGACCCTGCAGCCCCCGGCCTGTTGAAACGTTTTGTGGAGCTTCATCCGGCGAACGCCAGAGGCCGTTATGCTTACGGCCTTTCCTTGTGGAGGGAATTTCGGATAGACCACCATCCGGCAGCGCTCACTGGCGCCGAGACGGAATTCAAAAAGGCGGTTGAGCTGGATCCAAATGATGCCGACGCCCATCTGCAATTGGGCATGATTTACGACGAGCAGAAGCTGCCGGACCGTGCGGCCAACGAATACCGGACAACCCTCCACGTGAACCCCAAGCTGGCTGCCGCGCATTACCGCCTCGCGCAGGATTACGAGCGCCTGGGAGAAAAGGGGAAGGCCGAGGCGGAATTCGCGCAGTATGATCAACTGCGCGGGCGCACATCCCGTTGAGGAAAATCAGCGACTGGATCCGCCGAATCGTTCTGCCTGAATGAGCAATGGGTTTGCGCCCTACGTGGTGTCGCCGTAGTCAGCCGCATTCAGGAAATCGACAGAGTCCAGATTGCTATCAACACGGTCGAGCACGTAGTTATCATGCCCCGGGTCCAACGCTGACGATTTGGTGGCGTCCCGCACAGGAAGCTTCCTGCTGGAAGCCGTATTCAATCCCATCTGGTTGAGCAAGCCGTGCATGTCGATCGGAGTGTCCGATTCAGTGTTGCGGGGCAGGAACGGCGAGATAGCCACAGCCTCGTTGTGATTTTCAAACCAGGCCAGAAATGAAGATTGGTTGGCGCCCGAAAGCCGTTGCTGGTCAATCCAGGTGAGGAAAGCTCCCATATCCGCGTCGATCAATGACCCCATCGGATCGGGTTCCGGGTCGGGGTCCTTTCCCGAAAGAAGCTCGTTCATCGGCCGCTGCCGCTGCCGGGGAGCAAAGCGCGCTACGAGCGTGAGCGGATGAGCACGGCGCAACACCTCGCGCGCCGTCCATTGCACAAATGTCGTGCTGAAGATCTGAGTGCCCTGTCCCTGCGTAAAAATGCTGGTTTCAAGGTGGCCGATGATTTCGTCTTCGGGCTTTCCGCTCAGGCCCACCTGTTCCGGCCGAAGTTTGAAAAGCATACTGGTCAAGGCTTCCGGCCCGCCGATGCCTCCATTGATCGCCTTGGTGATTTTTTGCAATATTGCTTTCCGAGCCGGTTCCAGCGCGCTGTAAGAAATCGAGGTGAGAGCGGTTTCCGAAAGCGCTTCCGCCGGCCCGCCATCGATATACCAGTGGCCGAAGGGAACCGGATGGGCCTTTGCACGCGCTGCGGCTGCGTCCAGGAGGATGCGGAGGCCATTTGAGGGGTCCACCCGCGTGAAGCGTGTACCATAGGGCCGAAGTCTGCGGAACAGAGGGTAATGGCTCTCTTTCACGTCCCTGCCAACGACAGCGACACCGAGCCTCGGCGTTTCCAGTTGCTCGGGCGGCATAGTAGCGTTGACTTTATCCATCAGCTTTTCCGCGGCGCCACGGAAGCTGTCAATTTGATGAGTGGCCCAGAGGTAGGCGGAGAGTTGCTGCGAGAAGCTTCCTGGCGCGTCCACCCAATTGAACTGCTCAAGCTGGCGTGAGAGTTTCAACTGTTTAAATTCCGAAAGCAGGCTGGTCAATTCAGGCCCGGAGCGTGAAGACAGGTAAGAAAGCTGGTGATCGATTTCACGGCGTTCAGCCGGAAATTTCCAGTCGTACTGTTCAAGCTGCTGGAGGATAAGCGGAGCAAAAGCCAGCGGAAGTTGGCGGAACAGATCGAGGTGGTCCATCGCCACCTGCCTGGCCTGCGGCGGGTAGCCGTTGAACTGTTCGGCTTTGATCTCAGCAGGCAGCATTCTATCTAAGAAACCTCCGCCAGCGGTTTGCCCGTCCCCATCGTGGCCGAGAAGCCTAAAATTGAACCCAGGGTAGGTACAAGGTCCAGAGGTTCCACCGCGCGCTCCACCACGGTGTTCTCGCGGGTCCCGGGCCCGAGCGCCATGATCCACGTAGTGCGCGACAGAGCGTCGCCCGTGCGATGGTGTTGAAAACCGTTTCCGCCGGCATCCAGGTCGGAGTCGCGGCCGAAATCCGGCAGGATGAACATCGTCGTCTTGCCCGCGTATTCGGGCTGGCCCTGAATTTCCCGCCAAATCTCGGCACAGAGGCGGTCCGTGCGCTGGATTCCTTCGATGTAGAGGGAATAGGAGCCTGAGTGGGCAACGTCCATGTCGTGCAGAGTAATCCAGAGCAGGCTGGGCGCGTACCGCCGCATCAACTGGCGAGCGATGTACACCGAAAGCTCATCGGGGCTTGAAAGCGTCAGGGCGTGCGCCACAAAATCCGAAACAGAAAGCTGCAGCAGACTCGAAAACTGGTGGAGATTAACGTTGTCCCCCTTAACCTCTGGAGTGAGGAGAGGGGTTTCATAATTGTCCACCAGGAGATGTTCATATCGGGAGTCATTCGTCGAGGAGAGGGCTTGTTTCAGCAGCCGCTTCGGCAGAATGACATTGGCAGCATAGTCCGGGCCGAAAGAGCGAGCATTGCTGCCCCCAATCCGGTTGAAGCCATTGGCTGGAGCTACCACCCAGGCGTCGTGGAGCGGACGCTTCAAGTCCCTGCGGAAATATTCAAAGACCGTCGGGTGGTCCGGAGGGACCGCCGCGAAGTTGTCAAAGGTTTCGTAGACGCCTGTTGCCAGGCTCGCGGTGGCCACGTAGTGCCCCAGGATTCCACGATTGATGACTCTGGTGAAGAACGTGGACTGTGGAATGAGTTCCTTGAGAAGGTGTGGGATGTTTTCCTGGCCCTCGGGCATGAAGGTTTCTTCATCCCGGCAACCCCCGCCAAATGTGACCACCACAGCTTTCCGCTTGGACCGTTGGGGAGCCGCGAAGGCGTGGCTCGATGACAGTCCAAACAGAGTTGCCGCTGCGGTCGCTCCCGTCATAAGCCTGAGGAAATCCCGACGGCTGCGGGAGACGGCTTCGGTGACCCCGAGCGGACTCAAATGCTTCATTTTCGGTAACAACGAGGACCGCATCATTACTTGCGTCTTTTCAAATTCCTGACCTGATGGCCAGAACGCTTTTCCTGCCGCTTGCACATCGCCATTCGCGCCGTCCGCCAATGCAGGCAGGCTGCACGCCGAAGCGAACTTTTGCCATGCCGGTTATTTTAGCACCGCGTGGGCAGGTAGTAACTGAGGAGTGCGGTTTTCCACTGGCTCGATGATTACCTGCTGTTCCCGGCCTTTCACTGCGGCGCCGGCCGGGCAGATCGGATGGCAGGAGCGCACTTGTGTGCACCCCTGCCGGAAGTGGATTAGAAGGAAAACTTCAGAGCAAACTGGATCTGCCGCGGATCGTTGAAGGGGAAGCGCGTCGATCCAACCCTTCCGAAGTTCTTGTTCGTAAAGTCTGTTGATCCAGGTATGGAAACCACTCCGTTGCCGCCAAAACCTGGAGCGTTAAACGTCGGATGGTTCAGGAGGTTGAAGAATTCACTCCTGAACTGGAGATTGTACCGGTCGGAGATGCGAAAGTTCTTGAAGAGGGAAAAATCAAACGTGAGAAGGCCGGGTCCGGAAACCGATCCCCTGCCTCCTCCCAACAGAGCCAGGCCTGTTAATCCTGGAATGCATCCAGCGGGGGTTGCGGTGCCCGGCTTGCAGGGTTGGGTGAAAGCCGCAGCATTATAGAAACTGTCCGGCGCGCCCGGCCCGTGCCGGTCCTGCCCCGGAACAAGCATGGCAACGCAACTGGTGCCGGAGGTTGTTCCTATGGCGCAACCGATATTCTGTGGCTGACCGGTTTCAGCCGTGTTAATCCACTGCATACTCCAGCCGCTGACGATCTGGTTCATGACTCCGGTGCTGTTGGCGAGGAAGTGTTTCCCCTGGCCAAACGGAAGCTCGTAGCCGCCGCTGAAGTGAAAAACGTGTCTCATATCAAAGTTGCAATCGGTGTAATCCCCCTGTATCCCAAAACCGGGGACGGCAGGCGCGCGATAGCCGACGGCGCCTCCGTTGAGCAAATCGGATGCGTCACTGCGACAGCGTGAGTAAGTGTAGGCCACTAGGAAGGTCAAGCCGTTGGCGAATCGCTGTTGGAGGCTTGTCTGTAGCGCATGATAATTACTGTTGCCCTGGGTGGTGTGATAGCTTTGGCCTTGTCCGAAATCCGGGAACGGTATGTAGAGGCCGACGCCCGGAGAGGAAACGGCGTGGGTGTTCGTTCCTGGCGGCAGGATCTGCGAGGGCCGGTTGGATCCAACGCCCACCTGAAGGTGCCTCACCTGATTGCCCACATAGCCCGCAGTCACGGTCATATTAGAGGTAAGCGCATATTGGAGCATCAGGTTGTATCCCATCGTATATGGGGTCTTGAAGTTGGTCTGCAGTCCCTGAAGTGAGAGCCCCTCAGCCTGCACGAGCGATGGATTGATGGGTGTGCAGTCGAATCCCGACTCGAACATGAAGGCGCTTTCGCAAGGCGAACCCGCAAGCGTGGGAAAGGTTGTTGATGAAATCGGATTGCCACCGTTTGGCGCGGCAAAACCGAACGTGAACTGGAAAGGGTAGTTTTCGCCGATGTTCGGCCCATAACCCTGGTTCTCAAACGAGTTATAGAACATTCCGAAACCGCCCCGCGCCACCAGCTTCTGGGTTGCCTGGTATGCGAATCCGACTCGAGGCGCGAAGTTGGTTTTCTGGACGTCTATCAAGCCTGGATTGTTACTTGAGACGATCTTGATACCGTCCTGAGCGGTCAATGCAAGGAAGCTCGGAGAGAGACCCTTGTTCCGGTTAGCAGGAATCAGAAATTCAGCCGAACCCGGAGCCGCCGGGACAAAATTCGCCTGAGCGCCAAAGTGCTCAAAAATCGGGCCAAAATAGTCCCATCGCAAACCGAGGTTCAGCGTCAGCCTGGAATTGTACTTCCAGTCATCCTGGAAGTAAGCGCCCCAGTATTTCTTCCCGTCGTCGGTAAAGCCGATGTTGGATGCTGTGTAATTGTTTGTGCCACCTACATTCGGAATCGCGCTGGCGACACTTGGACAGCCGCTGGGTGTTCCTCCTGGAGTTGGACCCGGGCAGGGGAGAAGCAGAAACTGAGCCATGCCAGTGTTGCCGCTTATACCGTCCGGTACGCCCGTGTAGGTTCCGTTGTAATCGAATGTGCCGTGTGACCTGTTCGGCTGAAGGGTCGAGAATTTGATGTGTTGATATTCAAAACCGGATTTGAAGGTGTGTTTGCCATAAACTTTTGTGAGATTATCCGTTACCTGCGTTGTCTGGCTGATTTCGTCCGAAGGCAGAAAACCGTTGCTGCCAAGCGTACTTAGGCCGCTGAAGGTGAACTGCGGCAGGCCGCCGTTTTCCGCCACCTGAGGAATTGAGCTGGAAATGCCGAACTGCTCAGGGATTCCGAGGGTGTTGGCGACGGGTCCGAAGCGCGTTGCATGGAGGCGGCTCTCTCCCACGCGTGCTTCATTGATCAGGGTCGGGGAGAAGATATGCGTGTAGCTGTAAGCCGCCAGAATCGAAAGCGCATTCTGGTCACCTTGCTGGAACGCTCCGCCGTCGGCGATACCTCCAAACGGACTCGGAATAAACTGCGGGTCCTTCACGTAGCTGAACGTCCCAAACATCTGGTCACTTTCGCTCATGTCGTAGTCAACCCGAGTGTCAAAGGCGTTGCGGTTTTCTTTAAGCACCGGGTTAGAGGCAAAATTCTGAACGAGCGAGGATGCAGTGGGACTCGGATAAAGGTTCAAGAGTTTAATCGCGTTCTGATCAAGGCGCCCGGCGGGTAACTGGTTCAGCATGCAGGACGCGGTGCTGGCACATGCGCCAGTGAAATTTGTAATGCCAGCAATGCTGCCCCCCGTATAAAACGGGTCGCGCACATAGCCGCTGGAGGTCGCCGTCAAACCTGTCACCGGGTCAACTGTCCCGGTAGTCACAGGGCGTGTCGTGGCGGGGTCGAGAACTGTACCGAACGGGAAAGACCGGCCCAGTGCGTCAACCTCAGCCTTGCTGCCGGCCTGCTGGGTGATGAGTTCCGATAAGTCCGTATACCCGCTGCCTCGCATCAGGCCGGTCGGAACCGATGAAGTAAACACACTCCCCTGGCGCCTGCGCAGCGCCTCGTAATCCCCGAAGACGAATAGCTTGTTCTTCTTGATGGGCCCGCCGGCGGTGAACCCGAACTGATTTTGCCGGAACTTGCCCTTCGTAAGGCCACCGGCGTTTTCAAAGAAATCCGCCGCATCAAACTTGTCATTGCGGAGAAATTCCCAGGCATTGCCATGGAACTGGTTGGAGCCTGACTTGATGGTAGCGTTCAGGATGGCGCCACCTGCCCGTCCATACTCTGCGCTGTAATTGGAGGTCTGGACCTTGAATTCAGCAATGGCGTCCACCGGGGGCAGCACATTAAAGTTCGTCCCGTTGAGGAAATCCACGTTGTCCGAATTATTGTCAATTCCATCAAGCAGGTAGTTGTTTTGGGCCGGCCGCATTCCGTTGGCTGAAAACGCGCCGTTTTGGGCATTGCCGCGCGTATCGGCCTGCGGAGTGTTTACGCCGGCCACAAGCTGCGCGAGGAATGTGAAGTTGCGCCCGTTGAGCGGTAGATTGTTAACACTTCGTCCTGTAATGACATCACCCAGGGAGGCGTTCTGTGTTTGCAGCGCGGGAGGCTCGGTGGTCACGGTGATCGTTTGCGTAACTGCGCCGGGGCGAAGCGTCATGTTAGCCACGAGGTGCTGATCGATGTTAAGCGCCAGGTGCGACTGGATCGCCTTGGCGAAACCCGGAGCCTCTACGCTGATACTATATGTGCCGATCTTGACAGGCGTGAACGTGTAATTGCCCTCGCCAGTCGTGGTGGTTGACATGGTGAAACCGGTTCCCTCGTTGGTCAGGCTGACTTTGGCATTGGGAACCACAGCGCCGGACTCGTCCTTCACGGTCCCCAGAAAGCTACCGGTGTCAACCTGCGCGCGAAGTCCCGGTGCGAAAACCGCCATCGCAACAACACTGATTAACAATACATGCCATGTGCGAACAGTAAGACGACGTGCTTTGCGCATACCAAAGCTCCCTCTGAAAGGCACACTTCTCATAGCCATGCCCTCCGTCTTTAGGTATTGATTAGTTACCTCGACCCGACGCAATCATTACGAGCAGTGTGTGAAATCAACAGAGCTTGCCAAACTTCGCAAAAGGTCTGGAAATGAAATGTCCTTTTCAGGAGCGTCTCGCCGCACCTGTCCGGATGTTCGCTGACGATTTGCGCCTAAACGAAAATGCTTGCATATCTAGGCCCAAGCTTTTATCACTGGAAACGTTTCCTGTCAAGCGAAAACCGATACTATCTAGTTAAGCGTGAGTAAGAAAGCATGTGCTTATGAGCTTTGTTCCAATGGGGACCCGAAAGGGCAGTGCGAAATCACGGCAGTCCAGGACACCTGTTCCCGATCTCGGGTTTTTGAATTGTATCACCACGATTTCAGTGGTACGTTGATGACAAGCGGGGGTGTACCCATGCAATTCAACCGGCGAGACTGCTTGAAGGCGCTTGGGCTCGGAGTTGCGGCGGTTTCCGGCGCGAAATCCGTGGCCCTGGCTGCGCGGCCGGTGTCGAAAACCGATGCCAGCAAGCTCCGGATGCCGGGGCTCTATCCGGGCCGCGTGGTGTCCGTGGAGAATCCTTCCGTTCTGGTGTCAGGCCAGTACCAGGCGGGAGCCGTCCAGCAGACGCTACGGCGCGGCATGACTGAACTGACAGGTGCAGACTCCTGGGCCGGCGCCTGGCGGCTCTTCTTTGAGTCTGGAGATGTTGTCGGAATCAAACTCAACCCGGTGGGCCAGCCGCTGGTGAAGTCGGACGCAACTGTGGTCCGCGAGATCATTGCGGGGCTCAATGCCGCGGGAGTCCAAAATAAAGACATTGTCGTCTATGACCGTTACCGTGACCAATTTTTCAACGCAGGATTCGACAAGTGGCTGCCGGCGGGCGTTCGTACTTCATACGCGGCTGATCACTATGAGTCCATCCAGCAGGGGATGGACGGTTATGACCCCGACCATTATCTGGACATGGCGTTGACCCTGCCGGGCTACGGAATCGACGATGTCAGGGCGAGGCGCTCTTTTGCGGCGCGCTTTATCACACGTCAGGTGAACAAGCTGATCAACGTTCCCGTGCTCAAGGACCACCAGTCGGCCGGAGTCACTCTTGCCCTCAAGAACCTCTCCCACGGCCTGGTAAACAACGTCAGCCGCAGTCATTCCTCCTCCACGCTGAACGCTTGCAACGCTTTTATCCCGGCGGTTGTTTCCTTGCCTGTGATTCGGAACAAAACCGTCCTCCACATCCTGGACGGCGTCAAAGGCCTGTATAACGGCGGACCCGGCGCAAGGGCACAGTTTGTGTGGGAGCATCGCACAATCTATTTCGCCACAGATCCCGTCGCCCTCGACCATGTGGGCTGGGAAGTGATCGACGCCAGGAGGGTCTCGGTGGGGATGAAAAGGCTCTTCGAGTCCACGCCGGATAAATTCAGTACCTTCATGCACCGGCAGCCCGAGCACGTCGAGATCGCCGGCGCTCTCGGGCTGGGCGTATGGGACCGCGACAGAATCGACTTTCGGCAGGTGAAGGTCTAAACGGCACGGCGGTTTTGTGAAATCGCCGGTGAGGCATTTCAGGCTGACGGTCCGCAACACTTCTTGTACTTCTTGCCGCTGCCGCAAGGGCAGGGGTCGTTGCGGCCGGGCTGCTCGCCCTTGACGATGGTTTCCTGGCGCGGACCCAGGCTGCGCCAGAGCTGGCGCAGGTCGTACACGCCCCAGATGGCCTCGCCAAAGACCTCCAGGCGCTCCTGGCTGGTACTGGGCGGGCCGTCTTCGGCGTACATGCAGATCTCGGGCTTGCCGGTGTCGTCCTCGGTGAGGGCGACGATGGATTCGAGCGCGCCGTCCAGCCACTGGGCGGCTTCCTTGTCGCGCGGCGCAGCCCATTCCTCGGGCCAGTTTTCCACGGCGAACATGAAGCCCAGCGCCCAGACCTGGGCAAACGAGGGGATCTCCTGGCCCTCCATCTCGGCGCGGTCGGCCTCGGGCAGGCTGGCGACGGCGCC
>DASTAW010000017.1 GCA_035712365.1 Terriglobia bacterium | reverse complement strand
AAGCGGCCAGCGCCTGCTTGCGTCCTTCGGCGAGGTAGATCGCCTGGGCGTCCGACTTGACCTGGTCGTGGTCACGCCTGCGGACCTTCTCCAGGATGTTCCGCATCTTATGCACCCAGCAGCATTGATGCTTCACCTGCGGGTAAACGGTCTGGATCGCCGCCGCCAGCCCCTCGCATCCGTCGGTGATAATCAGCTGCAGATTCCTCCCTTCCAGCCCGCGTCGAAACAGATTCATCAGCAGTCCTTCCCAAGCCGCCTGGCTCTCGCCCCGGCTGCGCACAAATCCCAGCAGCTGCCGTCCTGCCGGCCGCCTTACCCGCAGATGAAGCATCAATGCTGCTGGGTGCACAAGATGCGGAATATTCTTGAGAAGGTCCGCAGGCGCGACCGTGACCAGGTGAAGGCCGATGCGCAGGCGATCTATCGGGCCGAGAGCCGCCAGGCGGCGCGGGCGGCTTTCCGAGTCTTCCGCTCCCGCTGGCAAAGCAGCTATCCGGCCATGGTGAAGCGCCTGGAGCGAGACCTGCCGGAGTTGCTCACCTTCTTCAGCTTTCCGCGGCACCTCTGGAAAAAGCTGCGAACGACCAACGCCATCGAGCGCTGCTTTGTGAAAGTCCGTCGCCGCACCCGGCCCATGGTCTGCTTCGTCAACGTCGAAAGCCTCGACCGCATCATCTATGCCATCTTCAATGGAATAAATGAGAAGCATCAATGGAAAAACCGAACCCTCCACCTTTTTACACAAGCAGCTTGACATCACCGCTTGGGTGCAACGCTTACCTGGGCTCACCCATATGACATGCTTCGCTTTCGCTCGATGGGCGGAGACGGGCCACGGGCAGACGAGTAAGATACCCACACCTTGCAAATCAGCAATTGAGTCCGGCTGCTTGTCTCGATGCCACGGGAAGGCCATCGAGAAAATTCCTTGCGCCTCGCGGCCGAATCCGTCAACCTGAAATTCAGCAATGAGCGTGACGCCAGTGGAAAAAAGGGAGGTTGCGAGCGCGCATAAACCGGATGCGCGCTTCGAGCGCGGCGCCCGGCCGGTTTCCGAGTCAACGCCGCTTTTGTGGCTGACGGTGCTCAGTCTGGACGCACCTGCGGTGGCCGTGCTGTGGCAATTGCTTTTTGCCAAGTCGTTCCACGTGCGGCTTGGCGCGGGCGTCACTCTTCTTCTGGCGCTGGTGGTGTGGCTGATCTATGTAGCGGACCGGCTGCTCGACGCTTTGGGATCTCCCCCCGATGATGCCGAAGCCACGCGGCATATGTTTTATCGCCGGCATCTTTGGTTGTTTCTGTTTCCCCTCTGCGCCGGGTCCGTATTGGCGGCGTGGCTGGCGCTGACGCAGTTAGACGTCAGGATCTTTGGCGACGGCGTCATCGTCCTTCTTGGCGTCGGGATTTACCTGCTCATCGTGCATCTGGTGTCGCCGCGGCGCGGGTGGCTGCTGCCCAAAGAAATGCTGGTGGGTATTCTGTTTGCGCTCGGCACGTGTTTTCCGGTTTGGCAGAACATGACGGAGAGCACCGTCACGCTGGCGCCGTCTTGCGTGGTTTTTGCAGCTTTGTGCTGGATGAACTGCGCGGCCATTGAGTACGCAGAATGGAGCCGCCTGCGCGGCCGTCGATTCGGGCTGCCACACCCATGGACCGTCTGGATGGGCAGGCGTTTCACGTTGCTTTCCCTTGTGGCAGCCGCCATTGCCGCCACTTATATGATTTCCGGTTACGGACGGCTGCACTGGCAAATTCCGGCAGCGGAACTGCTCAGCGCCCTGGCTTTTACTTTAATTCGTTACAAGGAGAAATCACTGGCCATTGATCAATTCCGGGTGCTGGTGGATGTGGCATTGTTTACTCCGGCCATCTTTCTTCTCCTTTAGAATCAATAAGAACTCGGGGGTGGTAACCAAGCCCCATCGGGGCCGGATGATGTTTTCCCGATCTGAAAAAGCCCTCGAATTATGGGTCGGGTCGCGGACGGCGCGACGCAAGTTATGCTAAGATGCACACCGTATGAGGAAGGCGAAGCCCATCGTGCTGCTCGGTGCATTCCTTTTTGCGACCATGGGAGGCTGCTTCGGTCCGCTGATGGCAGGCCATGCGTCGATGAATTGTTGCACTTCGATGCCTTGCGCTCCGGCAAGCCAGCTTCAGACCTGCTGCACCACGGGAGTACCCGGGCCAGCCAATCAGCTTCAGCAGGCAGCCGAAGTCACCGCTCCGGCTGTCGCCTACGCGGTCGTGGCAACCCTTCCGCATTCCAGCGCAATTCCCGGCGCGATACGGGCAGCGAACGTCCAGTATGATGTCCATTGCTACTCACCGCCCGGCGAGCTTTACACCATCCACCACTCTCTCCTGATTTAGCAACCCGCCTCGCAGCGTGAAAACCTTCACGCTATCGTTTCTCCATTTCACACCATCAGCTTTATCAGGAGGTCCGTCATGCGAGGAGTCTTCCATATTGCTTCGCTCTCTTTAGCGCTTTGCGTTGTTCCCGGCAGCCCATTTGCCGCGCGTCCGGGGCCGCAAGCCAAGCTGGGATCCGGAGCGGGAACCACACTGTGGCAGTCGCCTGCGCGGTTGCGCCATGTGATATCAAAAACTTCCGGGACTCTCGAGATCAATGATCGAGGTGTCGAATTTCGTCCGAACAAGGGGTCGCCGCTGCGCTGGCCGTATACCGAGATTCGGAGCTTCCGCCTCGAAGCGAACCGCCTTGACCTCGAAACTTATCAGAATCGAGGCTGGCATCGTTCGGGCGATCGCGCATTTCACTTCCGCCTTACTGACCCCGTGCCGCCGTCAGTGGCCGAAGCCCTTGCGCGCCGGGTCCAAAAGCCGGTGGAGAACGGCCGGCCTGATCCTGACGCCTCCTGCTTTGCGTCTCTGCCCGCCCGCCATCGCACTTTTGGCGGAGGAACCAACGGAGCACTCTGTTTCCGCGACGGAGGGATCGACTACGTGACGTCCGGCGGGCGCGGCGGCAGGAGCTGGCGCTGGGCGGACATCGAGACGATCGCCCATCCCGGTCCCTACCACTTCCGCATGCAGGGCTACCGCGAAACCTTTGAGTTTGAACTCAAGCAGCCAATGTCGCGCAAGCTGTTTGACAGGCTCTGGGATGCCGTCTACAGCCGCGATCTAAAAGGCCTTGCGTATTCCGAAGGGAGGCAGCAGTGAGCATTCTTCAACCACTCAAAGGGTATGGTCATCGACGAACGGGCCCGGCCCGTGGCCGGGACATTGCTCTGCCCGTCGCTATTCTGCTGGTTGCTGTTGCCTGTCCGATTTCAACGCCAGCAAGGGCCGCGCAGCTTGCGGAAGGGCCGACGCCGGCGCAACCCGCCCAATCGCCCATGCCTTTGGCGCAACTGGTAAAAGAAGCGGAACAGAACAATCCGCAAATCCTGGCGGCAAAGCGGGAATGGCAGGCAGCCACGCAGGCGCCTTCCCAGGTTTCGACGCTGCCAGACCCCCAAATTACCGTCCAGCAGCTCGCGGTTGGAAGCCCACGCCCTTTCGCCGGGTTCTCAAATAGCGACTTCGCCTATATCGGAGTGGGCGTTTCCCAGGATTTGCCTTATCCGGGCAAACTGCGGCTTCGAGGGGAAATTGCCCGCCGCAAAGCGGACACTCTGCGACAGCAGGCTGACGCGGTCAGGCGGTCAGTTATTGAACAAGTCAAAGCCGCATATTTTCGTCTCGACTATGTTCGACAGACGCTTTCGATCCTCGAAAAGGACAAGAAACTTCTGGAGCAGATTGAAAAGATTGCAGAGGCCCGTTACCGGACAGGCCAGGGCAACCAGCAGGATGTGCTCAAGGCGCAGTTGCAGCAGACAAAACTCCTGCGGGACGCCACGCAATACCGCCAGCAAATGCAAACCCTCCAGGCGCAACTCAAACAGCTTCTGAACCGGCCGCAGGATTCAGCGGACATCATCACGGAGAAGCTCACAGAAACCTCACTGCCCTATAGCTCCGATGACCTGCTGGCAGCCGTCCGCACAGGGAACCCGGAAGTCGGCGCTCAGCATGAGATGGTGCAGGACCGCAGCCTGCAGGTGGAACTGGCCCGGAAGGATTTTTATCCTGACTTCAGCCTGCAATACATGTGGCAGCACACGGGCGCGCCCTTCCGCGATTATTACATGGCGACGTTCGGCGTCAGGCTTCCCATTTACCGCAGTCGGCGGCAGAGGCCGGAAGTGGCCGAAGCGGGCGAACAACTGAATAGCGCGCGCCGTGAATATGAAGCGCAGGTCCAGCAGACCTATTTCGAAGTGCGCGACCAGTATCTGGTGGCCGACTCGGACTCCAAAGTCCTCAAGATTTATCGCGAGGGACTGATTCCACAGGCTACGGCCACGTTCAATGCCGGACTTGCCGCCTACCAATCAGCCCAGCAGGACTTTGAAACGCTGCTCAGCTCTTTTGTGGACGTACTCGACCTGGACATCGAGTACTGGCGCACGCTGGCCGAGCACGAAAGCGCGCTGGCCCGGCTTGAACAACTGACCGGAATCCAGATTCCCTGATGAAGCAAGCCGGAGAGAGGAAATGGCCATGAAGGATTATCGCAAAGCATTCCAGATCACGCTGGGGCTGAGCATCGCGCTCGCCGCTGCCGTGGCGTTGATCGCGTGGCGCTACGTCGCGCAAGAACGCCGGGCTTCAGGGCCGAAACAAATGGGCACGGCGGCCCCGGCAGCCGAGCAAAGCCCTGCTGCTGAAACCGCTCCCGGAGCCGCTGCTGCCGCGCTCGCGCCGGTCCAGCTCTCCCCCCAGCGGCTGCAAAGCATCGGCGTCACCAGCGGCGAGGTTGTATTGCGGGAACTGACGGACGAAATCCGCGCGGCGGGCAACGTTGCGGTGGATGAGCGCCGCCAGGCCTACGTGCAGACGCGCTTCTCAGGCTGGATCACCAAAGTTTATGCGGACGCAACCTATCAGTACGTCCGCAAGGGCCAGCCGCTCTTCACCATCTACAGTCCGCAACTGGTGACGACGGAGCAGGAGTATCTGCTGGCCAGAAAGAACAGCGGCTTGCTGGCGCAGAGCACCGTACCGGGCGTGGCCTCGGGCGCCGAATCGCTGCTCACCGCCGCGCGCGCGCGACTACAGCAATGGGACATTCCATCGCGCGAGATTGACCACATTGAGAAGACCGGGGAAATCCGGCACGATCTTGAGATCGATTCTCCGGTGTCGGGCTATATCACCGAGCGCAACGCCCTGCCGAACCTTTACGTCGAGCCGGCCACGCGGCTTTACACCCTTGCCGACCTTTCCACCGTCTGGGTCAATGCCGAAGTTTTCCAGAGTGACATCGGCCAGATTCGCCGCGGCCAGCCCGCCACGGTGACGACCGACGCCTATCCCGGCCGCACGTTTTCAGGGCGCGTGGATTTCGTCTATCCCGAAGTCAACATGGACACACGAACCACAAAGGTGCGGCTCGTTTTCCAGAACCCGGAACTGAAGCTTACGCCCGGCATGTTCGTTAACGTCATGCTGAAAATTCCGATCGGCCGACGTCTTGCAATTCCGGTGCCCGGAGTGTTCCACACCGGCACGCGCAACGTGGTTTTTGTCGATCATGGAGGCGGGTATCTCGAACCGCGTGAGGTGACGCTGGGGCGGCGCGCGGGTGACTACTACAGCGTGCTCAAAGGACTGAAGCCGGGCGAGAAGATTGTGACCTCGGCAAACTTCCTGGTCGATTCCGAAAGCCAGCTCCAGGCAGCGCTCGGCTCCTTTGTACCGCCACCGCCCGGCGCCGGAGCAGCGGCCTCGATGAACATGGCGAACGCCCGTCAGGCAACCGTGGACTTCACCACCTCACCGTCCCCGCCGACCAAAGGCCAGAACACGGTGCGAGTCAAGCTGACGGGGCCCGACGGCAAACCGATCACCGGCGCAGAAGTGAAAGTCCGGTTCTTTATGCCGGCCATGCCGGCCATGGGCATGGCAGCGATGCAGAGCATCTTCACGCTCACCGACCGCGGAGGCGGCTTCTACCAAGGCAGCGGACAACTCCAGACTGGAGGAACGTGGCAGGTGGCGATCACAGCGCAGAAGAACGGGCAGACCGTGGCCATGAAGCAACTGAGCGTCAACGCGCAAGGAGGGATGTAACGTGATAGCCCGCCTGATTGACTGGTGCGCGCGCAACCGATTCCTGGTTTTTACCGGAGTGTTCCTCCTGGTCCTCGCCGGCATCTGGTCGATGAAAAATATTTCTCTGGACGCGCTACCCGACATTTCCGATGTTCAGGTGATCATCCACACCGGCTGGGCAGGGCAGCCGCCCAATATCATCGAGGATCAGGTGACTTATCCCATCGTCACCACCATGCTTGCGGCGCCGCGAGTGAAAAACGTCCGTGCTGAAACGATGTTTGGCGATTCGTATGTCTATGTCGTTTTTCAGGATGGCACCGACCTCTACTGGGCGCGCTCACGAGTGCTGGAATACCTCCAGCAACTGCAGGGCAAACTGCCTTCGGGAGTGAATCCGGTGCTGGGTCCGGACGCCACCGGCGCAGGCTGGGTTTACGAATACGTTCTGGTGGACCACAGCCACAAACAGAACCTGGCCGACCTTCGCAGCCTCCAGGACTGGTATCTTCGCTACCAGCTTGCGACTGTTCCCGGAGTCGCGGAAGTGGCGACCATCGGCGGATTTGTACGCCAGTACCAGGTCCGCCTCGACCCTGAAAAGCTCCAGGCACTGAACATTCCGCTCTCAACGGTCATCGAGCGCGTCCGCGCGAGCACCAACGAAGTCGGCGGACGCCTGCTCGAACTCGGCGGCGCGGAATACATGGTGCGCGGGCTCGGCTATTTCAAGTCTCTCGATGACCTTGCTGATGTTCCCGTCGGTACGCACAACGGCGTGCCCGTGATGGTGAGCGACCTGGGAACGGTTGCCTTTGGGCCAGACATTCGCAGCGGAGCCATCGACTGGAATGGCAGGGGCGAAACGGTGGGCGGAATTGTGGTGATGCGTTTTGGGCAGAACGCGCTCAACGTGATCAACGGGATCAAACAGAAAATCTCAGAAATCAGGTCTTCCCTCCCTGCCGGTGTGGAAATCGTTCCGGCATACGACCGATCTGAGCTGATCCACGAGTCGATCGGCACGTTGCAGCGGGACCTTCTGGAAGAAGTCATCATCGTCAGTCTCGTCATCATCATATTCCTTTTCCACTTTCGTTCTGCCCTTATCGCTATCCTGACTCTTCCCATCGCCGTCGTTGCATCCTTTATCCCGATGTACTACTTCCACATAACCGCCAACATCATGTCGCTGGGCGGGCTGGCACTGGCCATTGGGGTCCTGGTTGACGCCGCCATTGTGATGGTGGAAAACGGCTATCGCACCCTCTCGGAACGCCAGCACGAACTTGAGGCAAGCGCCTCGCCGGCACTCCCGCCGGAGGGGGAACAACCGCCAGGGCCGGGTGTTGCCGAGACAGGCGGGAGCGGGTCTGCAGAGGCTGTTCCGGGCGCCGTCAGTCGCCGGGAACGCCGCAGGCTCCTGTTATCCGCAGCCAAGCAGGTCGGATCTCCCATCTTCTTTTCGCTCGTCATCATTGTGGTTTCGTTCCTTCCTGTCTTTCTGTTGGAAGCGCAGGAAGGCCGGATGTTCCGTCCGCTGGCCTGGACCAAAACTCTGGCCATTGGCTTCTCGTCAATCCTCGCCATCACCCTTGTCCCCGTGCTGATGCTGATCTTTATTCGCGGGCGTTTGAGGCCGGAATCAGCCAATCCCATTTCACGATTTACGCAGGCCGTTTACCTTCCTGTTCTGCGCTGGTGCCTGCGCCACCGGGTCCTCACTCTGCTTGCCAATCTTCTTTTCTTTGCATTGACGATCCCTCTGGC
The DNA here is from genome assembly GCA_035712365.1 of Terriglobia bacterium. Lineage (NCBI taxonomy): Bacteria > Pseudomonadati > Acidobacteriota > Terriglobia > Terriglobia bacterium. The sequence continues at coordinate 50,136 of DASTAW010000017.1, read as the reverse complement.
GTTTCGCATGGGCAGCCAGTTTATGCCGCCGTTTTACGAAGGCGACGCCTTGTACATGCCGACGGCCTACCCGGGCATTTCAATTACGCAGGCCTCCAGCCTGATGCAGGAGCAGGACCGAATCATCAAGTCCTTCCCTGAGGTTGAAACCGTTATGGGGGCCGTGGGCCGGTCGGACAGCGCAACGGACAACGCCCCGCTTTCCATGTTTGATACGACGGTCGTCCTGAAGCCGCGATCGAAGTGGCCCGCGGGGATGACGTACTCGAAGCTGGTGCAGGAGATGGACGCCAAGCTGCAATTCCCAGGCCTAACCAACACCTGGACGATGCCCATCCAAAACCGGCTGGATATGGAACTCACTGGAATAAAAACACCTGTTGGCCTGAAAATCCAGGGCGCGACCGTGGCAGACATTCAGCAGGCCGGCGAGCGTGTCGAAAGCCTGCTGTCGGGCCTCGATGGAGTGCGCTCGGTGTTTGCGGAACGCGTCTCGCAAGGTTTTTATGTCAACGTCCAGGTGGACCGCGCGCAGGCGGCGCGTTATGGCTTGACGGTGGCGGACGTGCAGCGGGCCGTGACTTCTGGAATCGGCGGTGAGAATATCGCAGTCAATATTCAGGGGCGCGAACGGTACCCGGTGAACGTCCGCTACAATCGCGACTTCCGCGACAACCTTGATGCCCTTGGGCGCGTGCTGCTTTCCACGCCCAGCGGAGCGCAGGTGCCCCTAAACGAAGTGGCAAGCACCTCCTACTCGCGCGGCCCGGCAATGATCCGGGACGAGGACGGGCAGTTGACCGGTTACGTTTATGTGGACTTGAATACCAGCGACTACGGAGGTTTTGTTCAAAAGGCCGATGCGCTGCTCCAGCAAAAGTTGAATTTACCTCAGGGCACTTCCTATCGTTGGTCCGGTGAATACGAGTTCGAGGTTCGGGCGAAGGAGCGGCTGGAACTGATCGTCCCGCTGGTGTTCTTCGTTATATTCATGCTCCTCTACCTGATCTTCCGTTCTGCGACTGAGGCTTTTGTGCTGATTCTTCCAACCTTCTATGCCCTGACCGGCGGCCTGATCTTACAATGGCTGCTCGGCTATGAGTTCAGTGTGGCGGTCTGGGTGGGCTACATCGCGCTGTTTGGCATTGCGATTGAAACCGGCGTGGTGATGGTTGTCTATCTGCACGAAGCGCTCGACCGGCGCCTTGCCGCGGCCACGCCTGTTGCGCATGAGGACATCGAAGCCGCCGCGATTGAGGGCGCGGTCATGCGCCTGCGGCCCAAGCTGATGACCGTCAGCGTGGTGCTGGCCAGCCTGATACCGATTTTGTGGGAAACCGGCGTGGGGTCCGACGTCATGAAGCCTATCGCCGCGCCCATCGTCGGCGGTATGGTGACGTCAACCATTCATGTGCTGATCCTTGTCCCAGTGTTCTTCGCCATGATGAAAGAACGCGCGCTTCGTCGCGGCACGCTGCGGGCGTCACAAGAAAACAGCGATGAGGACATAGCATAGACCTTCCGTTGTATCAGCGAGATACAGAACATATCCTCGGCCGGGCAGGCGGATAAAGCTTCGTCTCCGGCTGGTTGTTCAGTGGCCAACCTTCCGAGTGGTACAATAAAAGCAATCCCAGGAGAAAGCCATGAGACGCAGCCGGCTCTCGATTGCGGTTTTAATCATTGCGATTGCCGTCGGCGCGGCCTGGCTGGTCCATCGCGAGTTGACTCCAAAGCAGCCGGCCGTCTGCGAGATCTGCGGACGCGGAATCATGAAGCAATTAGAATTTCGAATCGAGACGGCCCATGGCGCCATCGATGCCTGCTGTCCCGCCTGTGCGATGCACCACATCATCAACAACCCTGGAGAGGCGCGTAAGGAACTGGCCACCGACTTCAACTCCGGACGCCTGATTGCCGCGCGTTCGGCATATTACGACATGGGCGGCGACGTGCAGTATTGCACTCGCCACAATCCTGCCATCCAGCGCATGCCGGGCCATGGAGTGGAGATGCGCATCTATGACCGCTGCCTGCCCGTCCTGGTCGCCTTCGCCTCACAGGAAGACGCCGAAGCCTATCGCCAGCAGCACGGCGGCCAGGTCGTCACCTTTGAGCAGGCCCTCGAAAACATCCACAAAGATTAAACGAATCCCGCACATCTAGAGCTAAGCCCTCCCAGGAGCGCGTTAACGGAAACCCATTTTGCGCGGCGCGACAGTCGGGCGGGATTTTGACTTCTCTGGCCGGAAAGAAGCAAATCCGCAACCGCAGGGGCTGCCTGCCCCTCGGCTAAGCTCAACTGAACAACAATGATAGCCGTTACCTATGGTTGCAGGTCAAACAATGTTCATTTTTTATCGTCGTTCACGTATAATGAACATTGATGTTCAATGAACAGCCGGAGCCAGGCGGTAAGGTAGAGACAACCTTCACCTGAGAAGAAAGAAAGGCTAACCCAGATGCTCGAACATACCGCCGAAGTGGAAATACTGGAGAGGGCCCTGAACGCGTTCCAGGAGGCCATCGGTCCCAAGCTCCACGCCGAACTGGTTGAGCCAAGGGGGCCGCGCTGGAGAAACGCGGCTGCTGTGGTCCGGCTGGCCACGCACGGCGTCACGAAGCGGTTTGTGGTGGAAGTCAAACGCGTGGTTAATCCGAACAGCCTAGGCAGAGTCGCAGAACAGGTTGCCCGCCTGCCGCAGCCTGCTCTACTGGCGGCAGAGTATGTGAACCCGAATATGGCCGAGCGGCTGAAGCGGATCAACGTATTCTTTCTGGACACTGTGGGGAACGCCTACCTGGACGTGCCGGGCGTTTTCATCTACATAAAGGGCCAAAAGCCCCCGGCCAAACTCTTCACGGAACGGCCGAGGCGGGCATTCCGGCAGGCAGGCCTCAAAGTGATTTTTGCGTTGCTCTGCAAGCAAGAACTGCTCAACGCTCCGTATCGAACCGTCGCCGAGGCGGCTGATGTGGCCCTTGGAGCAATCGGCTGGATTTTTGGGGACTTGGAAAGGCTCGGCTATCTGCTGAAGCTCCCCGAACATGGCAGGAAGCTGGTCCAGAAGGAGCAACTGCTGGAGCGATGGGTAACCGCTTACCCGGAACAACTGAGGCCGAAGTTGGTGATAGGGCGGTACGCCGCCCCGGATCGAGACTGGTGGCAAAAGGCGCACATCCAAGAGCAGCAGGCCTTTTGGGGAGGCGAGATTGCAGCCGCCCGGCTGACCCAATATCTGAAGCCGGAAGACATAACGATTTATGTGAGAGGCCTGCCGGGCCCGCTGCTGGCCACCCACCGGCTGAGAAAAGATGCTCGGGGAAGCGTGGAAGTTCTGAAGGCATTCTGGGACGCCCGCGTGGACTGGACGAACCAGGGGACTGTCCATCCCATCCTGGCGTATGCCGATTTACTGCGTACCGGAGACGCCCGGAATCTTGAAACGGCTAGGCAGCTTTACGATGCTCAAATTGCTCGATTTGTCCGCGAACATTGATCAATCGACCCTCGAATTTTATGAAGCGCTCGGCGGGGCTGCTGCATCCATGGGTGTCCCGTTTTTCCTGGTTGGGGCAACTGCGCGGGACACCATCATGGAAAAGGGGTTCAGCATCCGCAGCGGACGCGCCACAAAGGACGTTGATGTTGCAGTACGGGTCTCTGGCTGGAATGAATTCGACCAATTGAAGCAGGCTTTGCTCGACTCCAAGCAGTTTGCTGAAGCCAGAGAGACTCAGCGGCTGATCTACCGTAACGAGCTGCCGGTGGACATCATACCCTTTGGAGGGACCGCTGACCCTGACCGCAAGCTAAGCTGGCCTCCTGACCATGATTTCATCATGAGCACGTTGGGCTTTGAGGAAGCCTACCAGGCCGCGCAGCTAGTCCGCGTGAGAGCCCGCCCGCCTTTGGACATTCGCGTGGCGTCCCCGGCAGGGCTGGCGATCCTAAAAATTGTCGCCTGGGCTGATCGCCCGTCAGAAAGGGACAAGGATGCCTACGACCTGGCGTTTATCATGGAAAATTACCTGGACGCAGGGAATTACGGCCGGTTGATGGAAGAGCATCATGACTTAATGGGCGTTGAGGATTTTGACTACACTCAGGCCGGTTGCCGGCTGCTGGGGCGTGACATCGGCAGCATCGCCAAACCGGAAACGCGTGCCAGGATTCAGCAAACACTCCAGGCCGAAACTGCCGGAACAGGCCAATACCGCCTCGTCCGCCAGATGGCAAAGCATTTTGAATCGTTTGGGGAAGACGAGAGACGAATTGACCACATTCTGGTTTTCCTGAAAGAGCTCATCAGGGGGATCAAGGAAACTCCGTTGTAGTAGTGAGATGGGCCTTCCGCCGTTTTCCAATCCCTGCTCTCAGTCGGTCTGCTGAACCTTCTGGCGATTTCCAAACGGCGCCGCGGGTGTTACTACCACGCGGTCATGGCGTCGGAGAAGAGTTGTGCCAGGTCGTCGGCTGAGGCAGATCGTGGAGACAGTTTAGTGACGCGGTGCTGGGGCAGCGTGCCTTCCACGAGGGCCGGGATGTCGCTCGCGTCGTATCCAAGCGCGCGCAGGCCGTTGGGCACCTTGAGGTCGAGCATGAACTCGACCACCTGATCGGCGAGAATCCTGCCCGCATCTTCCAACTTCGCGCCGGTTACTTTGGCCCCGAGAATTTCCGCCGCCTTCATGTGGCGCTCCGGGCATGCCTGCGCCGTGAAACGATAGACGGCGGGCGCGTTCAGGATCACCGAGATCCCGTGCGGGACCATGGGATGATCAACGCTGTAGCCGCGAGGCCGGAAATTCCTCACCAGCCCCGACACTGGATATGACATCCCATGCGGTAGATGCACACCGGCGTTTCCAAATCCGATGCCGGCATACGAGGAGGCCAGCAGCATGGACGCCTGGGCCTCGTCATCACCCGGATCGGCCACGGCGCGCTTCAAGTAGGCGGCCACAAGCCGCAGCGCCTCCAGGCTCCAGACGTCGCTGATGGGGTTCGAACCTTGATACGCCGGACGCATAATCGGCCGGTCAGGCCGGGGGCGCTCGAGGTAAGGCAATGCCGTGAAGGATTCGATGGCGTGGGACAGCACATCGAGTCCCGAGGAGGCGGCCACTTCCGGAGGCAGCGTGCGCGTGTTCTCCGGATCGACCAGGCCGATGGTTGGTTTCAACCGGCGGTGGGCAATTCCGGTCTTGGCATGGAGCGACTCGAGGTCACAGATGGCAACCCCGGTGGTTTCGCTGCCGGTGCCCGCCGTAGTGGGTATGGCGATCAGCGGCTTGAGCGGACCCGGGACGGGCTGGCCCCTGCCGATCGGCGGGTTGACGTATTCCAGGAAGTCAGCCGGGTAGCAGGAGTAAAGGTTGGCGGCCTTGGCGGTGTCCATCGTGGAGCCGCCGCCCACCGCGACAAACGCATCAAAGTCGTCCGCCTGCGCTGCGGCAATGGCTTCCTTGAATGATTCGTCGGTGGGCTCGATGCGCACGCGGTCGAAAACTGAATAGCGGATTTTCTGGCCGCTCAGCGACTCAAGCACCGTGGCAACCGGCGGCAGGCTGCGCAGATTCGGGTCCGTGAGCACCAGAACGTGCCGCTTGCCCAGGTCAGACAACTCCGCGCCTAGCTCGCGCGTGACCCCAGCTCCGAACCGGATGCCGGATGTCACCATCTCAAACGCGTATTCGCGCTCCATAAGTTCCTCCTGGGGCGGGCCTTACTTCTGGCGACCGGCCCGGCCGCTTCATTTCACTGGAAGAATTGCCGCGCACAGTATACTACGGCCTTGAGAATGAGTAAGTACCGGGCGCTCCTGGGAGGGAGATAACGTCGCCGGGATGTTGAATAGAATTCCGGGAAGGAAGGGCTGGCATGCCGTCCCAGCAGGCCCGGAGGTAGAACTAAAGTAACATTGGCTTGCCTCGCCAGAACGGTTAGCATGCTACGGTGTGGGGCAGTCTTGCCCTGGGAGAGTAGTCCGTCAAATGACGTTCTTGCAGGCGCAGCCAAAGGGGGCTTTTCAGGCCGCATGACCCATCCATAAGGGTGAGACAGGCCTGGAAAGGGAGGTTGAAGGTGAATTTCAATAAACGGCTCCAGAAAGTCCATGATTCCGGAGCTGAACGTGCAGCCTGCAGAGTCTTCGTGGCGAACAAATCAGCCAACCGGAAGGTCCTGATTGTCGCGGACGAACCCGCTATCGATAATCTCCTGACCTTGATCAGGAAGCTGGACAGCCGGCGGGTAGTCGCCGCAAACTCAAGACTTGATTTGTTCACGCTTCATCGCAGGTCGTTTGACACCGCCATCCTTGACCTGAGGTGTTCACGGGGCAAGCCCGCCGGCAGGGGCTACGGCATTGGAGAGGTCTGGCCGAACATGGTGGGAAAAGTCCTTGTGATCAACGCCGAAGTGAATGACCAGAAAACGTTCGAATCAGTCGAGCGATACATCTATCATCGGCGGTCCGTCGAGGGGCTTTTGTTCGACCTGGCAAGGTTTGTCCGGTCTCTGTTTGGTCATTCGCCCTCGCCGAACGAGACTTGACCCGAGCGGCGGCGCAAGAGGCAAAACTCCCCCCGCGTGCGCTATTGCGCGCCTCTATGTTACCAACCTGTCTCGCATTCGTGAAGCTCGGCCGAATTGCTTGCCGGAATTTCTCAGCGCCAAACGAATCAGACTTCTTCCTTCGCGGGGAAAGGCGGGTGCGAAAACCGCCCCCGAAATGCCGCACACCGGGCCAGCGGACGCTTCACAGGAGCGCCAACAGGGTGTGCGGGCCTACTTCCACTCCCAAAACTTGGAGCGAGTATTCCCTTCGGCATCCGCATCAAACTCAAAAACGGCGGCGACGGTATTCAATCGCGCCAGGTTGGGCGAGGCCGTGCTGTAATAGATGGCGCCGCGATAACTAACCGCGCCGCCATCGCCAAACCTGCCGACACCCTGGCCTTTCCATGTTGCGTTGTTACCATCAGCCCCGACAATGACCCCATGCCCTTCACCATAGAGTGTGCCGTCCGGCCTTGACTCTGACCAGTAGGTCACGACTTCCATGACGTCGAATCCGAGCAGCTTTCCAGTCGATTCAACCGACACTTCCACTTTGAATCCCTTGTCCACCGACAGGACTCTCCTTCCTGTTCGCTTGCCCTTCAAATCAGCAATCATTTCGCCGAGCATAGTCCCCTCCTTTGTCGGGCGACGTGACGCGCCCTGTTTTAGCTTTCGATGCCGGAACAGAGGACTGTAGTGTACACCAAGTCTGGCCAGATTCCCGCCTTCAGCAACGGACCCGCTGCGAGGGGTCAAATGAGCTCCAGGGACTTAAAGAGTTACCGGCACCACCGGTTATGCCGCCCGAAACCCCGGTACCAGCGCCGTTGGAACTAAAGTTGAATTGTTAAGGTGACGGCCCCAGGCTAGGATGGGATTGTCGATTTGGTAGGTTCGCCCGTGGGGAGGGGGGCCCAAATGACCTTGCTATTGCAGTTTCTCGCAGTTCTCAGTGTCTTTTGTTTCCTCTATTTTCATGCGTTTGACGAGAACGGAACACCCAGGAAAAGACAGTCGCGGCTTGTACCCGTTTTGCGTGGCCCTGAACGCCGCTCGGTAACCCGCTCACAGTGGAAAAGAGGGGAGTACTGAGGCGTAAGCTTTTCAAGCGCGTTATGCCAGGGCGGCAACGAGCCTGTCGAGGCGCCGCCCTGCAACACCTCTGAACTGACCCCGAACTCCGAAGTTCCACCTGATTCCTGCCAGGTTTTCTCATTCAATAAATCGACATCGTGGAATATTCCGCGTTGCAGTCGCCTGCAAGAACGACTCGCGTCGCGGGGGCGCAGGCACTAGAATAGTAAGTTTCGCATTCGTCATCTAATCACCGAAGAGAGGGGCCGTTCCTGACTGGCCCGGAAGCGAGGATGAAAACCCTAAGATGAAAGCGCTATTTCTCGAAAACATTCACGAAACCGCCGCCGCTCCATTCATTAAGGACGGCTATGAAGTGAGAACGCTGCAAGGCAGTCTGGATGAGTCCGCGCTCATTGATGAGGTCAAGGACGTGGAGGTGCTGGGAATCCGCTCCAAGACCAGGGTCACGGCGCGCGTGCTGGACGCTGCCCCCCGGCTGCTGGTGGTAGGCGCGTTCTGCATCGGCACGGACCAGATTGAGCTGCCCGCCTGCTCGGACCGTGGCATCGCTGTCTTTAATGATCCCCATAGCAATACGCGCTCTGTGGCGGAGCTGGTGCTGGGAGAGATCATCATGCTGGCGCGGCGCGTCTTTGACGGCAGCGTGGCGCTCCACCAGGGGTCATGGCAGAAGAGCGCCGCAGGCTGCCACGAGGTGCGCGGCCTGACCGTGGGCATTGTGGGCTATGGCAAAATCGGCTCGCAGCTTTCAGAGCTGGCCCAGGCCATCGGGATGAAAGTGATCTTCAATGACGTGTCGGAGGTGCTGGCGCGCGGCAACGCCAAGAAGGTCAGCTTTGAGGAACTGCTCGAAAAATCGGATTTCGTAACGCTGCACGTTGACGGCCGCCCGCACAATCGGGGGTTCTTCGGCGCTGATGAGTTTCGGCTGATGAAAGAGGGGTCATATTTTCTGAACTTGAGCCGGGGCTTCGTGGTGGACCATGAGGCGCTTGCGGAAAACCTGCGCTGCGGAAAACTGAAAGGGGCGGCCATCGACGTTTTCCCGAAGGAGCCAAAGGCGAAAGGCGGCGCTTTTACCGATAAGCTGCAGAACCTCCCCAATGTGGTCCTCACGCCGCACATCGGCGGAAGCACGGAGGAGGCCCAGCTCCACATCGCGCATCTGGTTTCAGCGCGGATCCACCGTTACGTGGAAGCCGGCGATACCATCCTCAGCGTCAACTTCCCGCACTGCCGTCTTGAACTCGCGCCAGAGGCGCACCGCCTGGTGCACATCCATCGGAACCAGCCCGGCATGCTGCTGGCCATCAACAAGGTGTTCGGAGACCGGGGAATCAACGTGGAACGCCAGGTGCTGGATACCAGGGGCGAAGTCGGCTACGCCATACTCGACATCAACCAGCAATGGGACCCAGGGCTGGTCAGCGCGCTTGAAAGCATACCGCACACCATCCGCTCCCGAGCCCTTTACTAGGCAGGGTGCAGATGGGAAGGCCATTTTGACGTGCTGCCGGCAGGCGGTGGGGCCGCCGCCGCGTACTTCATCTTGCTCATCTTACAGGCGTTTGAGCTTGTTCACCGCGGGGCTCGGCAGCACCGCCGAAGGCGCTCGGTTCGGCGGCGGGTAACTGAGTGTATGCGATCTTCAGCAGGAACGGCGTGGCAAATGTGGTTACCACCGCCATGAGCACGAGAGCGGTGAACAGGCGCTGCCCGATAAAATTATTGGACAGGGCGATATTTGCGATGACGAGTTCCATGATTCCCCGGCCATTCAGGCCGATCCCGACCGCCCAGCTTTCCATCGGCGTCAGTTTGGCGAGGCGGCCGCCCGCGTACCCGCCGAAGATTTTGCCCACAACAGCGGCTGCCAGAATCGCCGCGACCAGCCACCAATCTCTCAGGCTTGCAGCGTCAAATTCAAGCCCGATTGCCGCGAAAAAAATGGGCCCGAGGAACCCCATGGTGATGTCGGAAGCCGTTTTCTGAACTTCCCGGAACCTGGCCTCACCAAGCACTTCGTAACTGAGCAGCATCGAACCAAAAAATGCCCCCACGACGAACTGTAATCCCAGGACCTGAGAAAAACTGGCAAACGCAATGACAAAGAGCAGAGCGATGGCAAAGGCAGACTCCCTGCCCTTCAGCCGGACCAGTATGCGGTAAAGACGGTCTTTCCGCCGGAGAAACCGATGGGGAGAATAGCGCTTGGCAACTCGAGCGGCCAGGATGAACACGGCCATGAAGGTGACGGCCTTGAACAGCGCAATCCCGGTGGAGGCGAGGGCTGTGGAAGGCCCCCCTCCCTTTACTTTTACGTCGAGGATGACGCCGAGGATCAGCAGGGATGTCACGTCGTTGAATACGGCCGCCGAAATGATCCTTTGCCCGATCTCGGTCTGCACTTTCCCAAGGTCCATCAGGATTCGAACGCTTACGGGAAGAGCGGTGATGGCGATGCAGAGGCCGATAAAGATCGATCTCGTGGGGCCCAGATGAAATGCCTGGCCCACCAGGAATCCCAGCAGCATGGGCAGGATGAAGCCCGCCACCGCAACAGACGCGCTGCGGCCGCGGAAGGAATCCCACAGCGTCTTCAGGTTCATGTCCATCCCGGCCAGGAAGACCAGCAGCAGGACGCCCAGATCGGCAACGGCTTTGATTTCATCCGTGAAGTGGACAACTCCAAGGAGAGAAGGGCCCAGCACCACGCCTGCTGCGATTTCGCCAATCATGGCAGGCTGGCCGAAATGTTCTGAGATTTCTCCGAAAGTACGGGAGAGCAGCAGAAGCAGGAGTAAGGCTTCGATGAGCGGCAAGCAGATTCTCTCCAATTGACCGGCAAGAACCAGACGATCCTGCCCAATTCCCCCCATTGTAACTGTCCGCAAGCGAAATAGTCGAGGGGAACAGCAGAGCGAAAGCACCCCCTGGGGCAGGCGCTAGCGCAGAAACAGGCTGTAAGTGAGAACAATAAGGACAATAGCCGTGAAGCAGGTGTACTTCCAGTTCCTGAGGACCCCCATGAAGTAAACCATCGACACGGCCACTCGAATGAAGGGCGTGAGCATGAGCACGGCAATGCCCAGATTAATCAGCAGGCGGGGCCGGACACTGCCATGCAAGGCCAGGCGGACCTCTCCGGTTACGAATTCAAACAGGTTCGTGCCGGCGATCTGGTAATCCAGCGCCAGGCCACCGGTGCGGAGCCATCTCCAGAACATCCCGAGAACGATCAACCCCAGGCTGAGCAAGATGCCGTCCCGGAGGACGACACCCACCACAGAATCCATCTCGAACTGCCGTGCCTCCCCTACGGGCCCGGTCCTGGTGGAAGGAACTGGTGGACTCATCGCTAAATGCCCTGCAGGCCCCTCGTTATCATCTCAACCGCCATGAGCAGCAGAATCACAAGAAAGAATAGGCGCACGGCCTGGTTGGTCAGGCGGACCAGCACTCGCGTGCCCAGGAAAGCCCCGCCAACCACTCCCAGAATCACCGGCACGGCCAGCCCCGGATTGATGAGTCCGGCCGCCAGGTAAACGCTGGTGCCGGCGAGCGCCGTGACGCCGATAATCAGGTTGCTGGTGGTGGTGGAGACCTTGGGAGGGAGACCCATCACCAGGTCGTGGATCAGGACCTTCACCGCGCCAGCGCCAATTCCGAGCAGGCCGGCCACGATTCCTGCTCCAAACATCAGGGGCGCGCCCATGTAAGCCCGGACGGCCTTGTACTCCACCGTTTGCCCGGTAACGACATCCGGGTAACTGCCTTCCATCTCCAGCCAGCGGGTAAACGCGTCCTGCGACGCAGGCTTTTGCCCGGAGGGATGCTTATCCATCAGCAGCGCAATCCATGACGCCAGCAGCACCGCCCCAAAAATGATGTAGAGGGGCTGCGGCGACGATGCGAGAGTGATGCGGGCCCCCGCGATCGCCCCGGCGATGGTGAACATTTCAAGAAACATTCCCACTTTAAGATTGGTGAGGTGGTCGCGGACATACGCCGAGGCCGATCCGCTGGAAGTTGCAATCACGGAAAGGATGCTGATGGCGATGGCATGCTTGATGTCGATTCCAAGGAATGTGAGCACGGGGATGAGAATGATCCCGCCCCCCATGCCGCCCATCGCGCCTACGAAGCCTGCCAGGACAGAAACCGGAAATAAGAGTTGAAATGAGACCATGCGTTCTTGAGGCGCTGGCCGCGCATACCGGCGCAGAACTGGGTTGCACAACAAGTCTAATTATAGATAGTTTTTCGGATCTCGTGCGAAATGTCCCGTCCGGCCGCGCGAGCCGCAGATTCTGACCTCTGCGAGATAGCAGTTTTCGAAGAGTTTACCTGAGCGTATTCGTTGGCACAAGCCTCAGCGGCGGCTGGCACGCAGGTCTCAGCCGGGCAGCTTGACAGCCGTAGCCGGCTTTGATAGCGTCCATCGCTGCCTTCATGTTTAAGGAGTTTCGCATGGACAGACGAGAGTACTTCAAGCTTGGCATGGCCGGGGCCGTGGGCGCGGCGCTTTCGGCGCAGCCGCTGGCGGCACAAGAGCGGGAGACCCGTGCGACACGCGGCTTGCCGACGCCCGTCATCAAAGACATCCAGGTGATCACCACGCAGCCGGCCGGCGTGCGGCTGGTAGTGGTGAAGATTATTACTGATCAGGACGGCCTTTACGGTTACGGTTGCGCCACTTTCACGCAGCGCGCCGATCTGGTGGTGCCCGCGGTGGAGAAATATCTGAAGCCCCTGCTCGTGGGCAAACCCTGCGACCGCATCGAGGACACCTGGCAGGCCTGCTACAACAGCTCCTACTGGCGCAACGGGCCCGTGCTGAACAACGCCATCAGCGGTGTTGACCAGGCGCTGTGGGACATCAAGGGCCGCCAGGCCAACATGCCCGTCTACCAATTGCTGGGCGGCAAGGCGCGCGAAGCGGCATTGGTCTACGGAACGATTGGAGGCACGGAACCCTCGGAGGCCGTCGATCGCGTGCGCGGGCTGATGGCTCAGGGTTTCAAGGTTGTCAAGGTGATGGTGGGCGTGCCCGGTATGTCGTCCTACGGCCCAGCTAGCGGCCCGCCCATGCGCGGCTTGCACTCGGGGCCGGTGTGGGAACCGGGTCCTTATATGCGGCTGACGCGGAAGGTGCTCGAAGAATGCCGCGCGCAACTGGGTGAAGAAATCGAACTGATCCACGACGTACACGAGCGTGTGAGCCCGCACCAGGCTGCGCAGTTTGCCAAGGAATTGGAGCCCATTCGGCTGTTCTATCTCGAGGACGTGCTCTCGCCCGAGCAGATTGACTACTTCCGGCAGATCCGGCAGCAGTGCGCAACCTCGCTCTCCATGGGCGAGCTGTTCAACAGCCCGCACGAATGGAAGCCGCTGATCGAAGGCCGGCTGATCGATTACATCCGCGTGCATCTCTCGCAGGCGGGAGGGTTGACGCCGGCAAGGAAGATCGCCATTCTCGGCGAAATGTACGGCGTGAAGACCGCGTGGCACGGGCCGGGAGATGTTTCGCCCGTTGGCCATACGGCGCAATTGCACCTCGACCTTGCCAGCACGAACTTCGGCATCCAGGAAGGCGGCATCATCACCGGCCTCGAGGCCGAAATCTTCAAGGGCTGCGCGACTTTCAAGGACGGCTATCTCTACGCCACCGACGCGCCAGGCTGGGGGATCGAAATCGACGAGCAGCTTGCGGCCAAACATCCCTTCCGCGACGGGCCTGACCACCTGAACGGCGGCTGGGGCATTGTCCGGCGGTACGATGGAACGGTGATCAAGCAATAGCCACGGGATGAACGGCTTTTGGAGCGTTAGCACGTCATGTCATTCCTTTACAAATCGGGCGAAGAGATAAAGTGCGGAGATCACATAAAGCTCAATGGTCATCCCGGCAGGGTTGAATTTACAGTGACGCGCTACACGGGCGACCCGGCGATGGATTGGCACATCGATGAGTTTGGCGGCGGAATCATGATCAAAGATGAGCATGTCGGTGATGTATTTCTGAGCGTCGAGAGCATCGAGGAAGACGCGGGGTTGGAATTCGTGTCCAGGGCCCCAAATGAGGGTCCGTGAAGGGTACTTTTTCACCGATGCATTCTCATCCTGAGCGCAGCCAGGAACCTGCAGTCTCCCTTCCCCGGCGGTTCCTGCCTGTGAGCCGTCAGCGCTGAGGGACTGCAAGCCGGGCCAGCGCCGTAAGCCCCAGTCCGCGCCCGCAGTCGGTGGCATAGATGATGGATTTCGAGTCTTCTGTCCAGGCGGGATGCGTGGAGTTGCATGTACCGCGAGTCAGCCGGACGTCGCGACCTGTTTTCAGATCGACGAGCGCGAGATGCCAGGCGCCGCCTTCTTCCCGGCTGTAGGCGAGCCATTCCCCGTCCGGCGACACGGCCGGAAACCGCGACGGGGCCGGGGAACCTGTCGAAATTGGTTTGACTTGGAGCGATGCCGGATCGGCGCTAAAGAGTTCCAGCTTTCCGAGGGGCTGCGCCGAGTAAAGGACCCGGTCATTCGAACCGAACGAGACGTCCCAGACGTCGTCACTCGGTCCGGCGACTTCCCGTGCCGGCAGCGGACCCGCCTGCTGCTTTCGCTCCATCAGGTTTACTACCCAAAGGCTTCCTCGGCCTTTGACTTCCCTGATAAACGCCAGCCATCGACCGTCGGCTGAGACCGCGGGCATAGTGGCGTCCTCGACCATGGTGACCGGAAGAGCGCGGTGGTCTCGTTGGTCAGGCTGGCCGATTCGGACGATGCGCGACTTTGCGCCGGAGAGCTCCACCCAAAGCTGGCCGACGCCAGACGACCATGCCGGGTGAAAGGCGTCTGAAGCGAAACTGAAGCTCCGCGTATGCGTGCCTTGCAGGGAGGTCAGCTCGAAACCGGCAATCGTCATGCTTACGAACCAGGTCGCACCGCTGCCTACAGCGGGCTCCGTCGTCATAAAACTGCCCAGCGGAGAGACCACTCGGCCGGCATAGTTGTCGAACTGACCGCGTAGGCTTCGAAAATTACTCGCCACTCCCGCGCCAAATAAGAAGAAAAAGATCATTCCGAAAATTGCTGCGTCCCCGGTCCGCAGCCGCAGAGTGAGAGGCGTGCCAGATGCGCGATTAAGCTCCCAGAGCATGAAGAGCCACAAGGCAATCTCCGCGTAAAGCCGTGGGAAGCTGAGAAGGGACTGCCACCCCGCCGGTGCGGAAGGCATCCAGCGGTAAATCGGAAGACAGACAAGCGTATACAGGGCAATCCATGCAGCCAGCACACGCATCTTCCCCATACGAATCAGATAATCCGCAACAAGCGTTGCGGAAAGAACCAGCACGCAAAAGTGATAAGGACCCGGCGCAGTGGAAAGGACCAGAAGCAGCGCGACGAAGCTTCCCCATTCCAGCCTTGCCCTTGCGGGATCGGTCCGGCGCGAATTAACCAGCCAGAGAATGGAGACGAAAAGTATGGCCTGGCATAACGGCTGCAGAACAGCGAAAGCCGGCGGGAAATGCATCAGAGGGTGTGGATTAAGGTCCGGCTCTCCGATGAACAACCGACGGAGCAGTGCCGTGAGTGAGTTCCAGCGCACGGCGTAAGGGTCTAGAACAGTTCCTGACATTGCCCGGGGCAGGCCCTGGAATAAGTAAGTCCGGTTGGCCGGCCACCCGAAGAGCGCAACTGACAGTCCTGCAAGGATAATGCAGCCCGCCACCAGTCCGAAGACGGCACGCCATTGCTTTTTCCGAATGAAGTAGAACAGAAAAAAGGCGGGATAAATCTTGAGAGCTGAGGCCGCCGCCAAGGCAGCTCCGGAAGTTGCTGGCAGGCCTCTTAAATAAGCCCAGGCGGCCAAAGTCAGCAGGAAAAGCACGAGAACGTGCATCTGGCCGTAGAGGAAGTTGATCGAGAGCGGGTCCAAGGCGAGAAAGGTGAGAATCATCACCCGTCGCAGCCCGAGCTTCGACATCTGGTTCAGAAGAAGAATGGCCAAACCTAAGAAAATCAGGTTCACGATCAGCCACAACCGCTTGGCTTTCAGCGGCGGCAATGAGGCCATCGGCTCCACAGGCAGCATTGAGAGCAGGGTCAGTGACGCAAATCCTACGATCGGGTTCTCGATTCCGGAGTAGTCTTTCTGCCGTGCAAACCAGGTCCAGTCGTACACCCGCTCCAGCGGTAAACCCTGACGATAAATGCGGGCAGCCAGGTAGTAATTGGGGAAATCGGTCTTGAGCGACCTCCACCCGGGCAGAAAACCTCGCCACAGAAACATGCCGATGAGAAGCAGCAGAACTGCAGACTCGGCTCGCGGGAACACCCTTGTGCCGAGGCGGGCCGGGTCGGACTGCGCCGCTCCGCTTCCAGATTGTCCTGCCGCCGGACCTTTTGGGTCGGCCGGCGAGTGGGCGATGTTGTTCATCTGCCAAAGCATACTAGAAGACCAGCCTTCAGAATTTGTCACCAGGGTGTCAATGGGCAGCAAAATGCTTGTTGGCGGGTGGTGTGTCCAGGGCACGCTATGTGCGATACCGGCCTGCAACACTGGCTTGCAGGGTGCTAGTGCCGGCGTCCAAGTCGGCCCTGCCGGTGGTGATTAGCGGAAAGAACGCGGAAAACAGCTTCCCGAAGCCGAGGATGCAAATCCCGGAAGCCTCGCCCAACCACTCCGATGGAACTGGATATATAATTGAGATGACGGGCGTGCAGGTTCCAATCTCGTGACGAGAAGATTTAAACGATTACTGGGTCTGGCTGCGGGATGGAGCCTTGTTTCCCTGGGCGTATTGGGCCTTTTGCTTCCCATCCTTCCAGGCCTGCCGTTCCTTCTGCTCGGAATTACGGTCCTCTCGGCGGAATATGTATGGGCACGCAGGCTTCTGCAAAAACTGCGTGACCTGTTCCCCTCGCTCACTCGCCGGTCCGATTCCGCCAAAGCACGCGCCGGCGAATGGGTGAGGCGGATAGTCCCCACCGGGCCGGACGATTCCCGCCGTTGAAGCATTCCCCAAAGCAAATCGGACGGCCTTCATCAGCAGTCAGGGCCGCCAGGCCGCGGTTACCGACCCTTGCGGCCACCATCACCGAACAACCTGTGTGGACACGCCGTGCGATTGCCGGGCCTATCTCGTCGTGCGCGATCTCTGCGTGTTCTGACTCCAGCCTGAACGATTTTTCCGCCGGTCTATTCTTCCCAGCACTTCGCACACGAGACTGCCTCCGAATTTGGGGGACTGGAAAACGGAAACAGTTGCTGCTAAGATTCGTGACCCACAAGGAGATTGAACATGATTTCACGTCGCGGGTTCCTTCAAGCCCAGTTGGCCGGTATAGCTGTGGTCATTTGCAAGCCGCGTCAACTGGCGGCAGCGCAGGCCGGCAGTTCGTCAAAACCTTTACCCTGGATTAATTATGTCCGCATATCGGGCAACTCCCTCAGGCTGGACCGAGTTGACGAGATCGTCCGGGAAGCGACGGAGACGCACGTCTTCGGCATTGAGACTGACAATGACATCGAGGGACGCTATGAGAGTTTTCTCGATCCAGCCGAAAAGCTGAAGGCGATCAAAGCAGTGGCTGAGAAAGCGCACGCCGCGGGCAATTATGCCTTTGTCTACGTTGCGGGATTCGAGTGCATCACTGCGAACGCCGCCACCGTAAAGCACTCCCTCTACAAGGACCATCCTGACTGGGTCCAGAGGAAGATCACGGGCGAGCCGGCGCTGTTTGGGGGAGGCACGGCCTTCTGGATCCGGAAGGGCGATGAGGATGTCTGGGTCAGCCCCTATGTTCCCGAGTGGCGCAAGATTTACATGGAACACGTCCGCCAGATTGCGGCCACGGGCATCGACGGCATCTACGTGGATATCCCCTACTGGATGACGCATTTTACCGGCTGGGAGAAGACCTGGGCCAGCTTCGACAAGTACACGGTGGCCGAGTTCAAGAAGCGCACCGGGTTGAATGCCATGACCGGCCTGAAGCTGGGCGATTTCTCCGATGCTAATTTTCGCCGCTGGGTGGATTTCCGCATCACCACGATTACCGAGTTCATGAAGGAAGTCGGGGACAACTTCAAATCAGTGAACCCGAAAGGCGTGACCATAGCGGAAATCTATCCGGGTATTGAATTCGAGGCCGTGCGGGTTGGCTCAGATGTTTATCAACTTTACGACGTGATCGACCTGATTGCTCACGAGTATGAATGGAGTGGAGTAGGGAACGCTTCGAGGAAGACGTCGCTCGACTGGCTGCACTTCATGATCGGCATGTACAGCTTTCGCGCCTTTGCCGGCAAAAAACCGACCTGGATGCTCAGCTATTCGTGGGACGGCGAGAAGGGCGTCAGCCCCGGCGAGGAGATGCAGAACCTGTTTTCTGCACAGCTCATGGCGGGTACAAATTGCTGGGACGTCCATGGCCACGTGATGTCGGGCTCGAATGACATCGCAATGCGAAAGAAGATTTTCGCCTGGATCGAGCAACACGACACGACGTTTTATAATTCGCGGACGCCTATTCACCCGATTGGCGTCTATTTCTCGCCGCGCACGCGGGACTACTTTGCGGAAGAATTCCTCGATTCCTACTTCGGGACCATGGCGTTGCTGATGCATTCCCATCTAGAATTTCAGATTGTCACACCGAGGACCCTGGCTGATTTTCGCGGGCCGATCCTTGCCTTGCCGGACGCGCGCTGCCTGAGCGACGTGGAAATTAAGGCCCTGGAATCCCACGCCAGGTCCGGAGGCAAGCTTATTGTTTCGGGCCAGTCTGGCCAGTGCGATGAAGGCGGCCAGGTTCGCCCGTCCAATGCGCTCCACCATTTTCTTGGAATCCGGAATTCGGGCGAAAGATCAAGCGGCGCTGCCGGGGGAGGATACGTCTACCTCCCCGAGTGCCCAGGACGCGCGTATTGGCAGACATTGGGCAAGGAGTTCAGCCAGGCCGCTTCCCAAGGTACGGCCACCGGGCGGAGTTTCCAGTCGCTGAGGCATGAATTCGACACGAATGCCATTGGGGCTCTCAAAGTCAATTTGCCCGTACAGATTAACGCATCACCTTTCGTCACGGCCCAGACGGCGCGGGTGGATGGCAAGGCCCATGTCTTCCTTGCCAACTTCAAAGGCCTCCGGCCGCGGCAAAATGCAACGCAGATTCCGGAAAAGAACGTCGAGATCTTCTTCCCTCCAGATACGGGGAGCAGAGCATTTGTTTTGCCTTTCCTGGGGAAGGCCCGAAATCTTCCCGTCGAACGGAGTGGCGAACGGCTTCGCGTTGTCGTGCCCGTGATCGATAAGGGTGCGGTCGTGTGGCTCGAGTAGAGGCTTCACTCGTGAATAAAGCGCCGTCGATCAGAGACCGACGATCCTGGCTTTGACCACCCAGACGCTCCCGGCACGGCTTACGTTTCCTTTCCAGGTTACCGCCATCAACCAGACAGACTGGTGATAATCAATGATGTTCCTCAGCCAAACGAAAGCTCCTCCTGCCTTACGATTAGTTTCCAAATCGAAAACAATAGAAAAAATCCTTGACAAAGTAATGCCTTCGCGTTAGAACTGCCCACATACAGGTGTTATAGAGGCTTAGATAGGTACATTCCCCAATTCAGTTCTTGCGCGATGAGTGGGTCCTGTTATTCGTTGTGATTGTCTGAGTCGTCGGGTCTGAACTCCTCAAGGAGGGAAAAATGCGGGCGAGCTACTTTTCAACCACCGACCCCAGGCGTGCAGTAAACTTCCTTCTTAAATTCCGGGGCCCTGTTTCCTATTTCGCTCTGGCAAGCTGCATATTGGCAGGGCTGGCAATCTGCGCCCTGCAGCCTGTTGCCGGGTGGGCCCAGGGGACAGACACAGCATTGCTGCGCGGAACTGTCAAAGACCCCACCGGGGCCGTCATTCCGGATGCGGCGGTCACCGCGACAGCAATTGCAACACAGGTGCAGACCGGAGCGCGAACCGACAGCGCCGGTCTTTATATCTTCAACTATCTCAAGCCGGGGATTTACCGCTTGAAGGTGGAAAAGGCCGGCTTCAAAACTTGGGTTTTCCCGTCGATGGAGCTACGAATCGGAACCCAGACGGACCAGGACGTCACATTGCAAGTCGGGAGCACGCAGCAGATCGTGGAAGTCACGGGCGCGGCGCCGCTGCTGAATACGGTGAGTGCGGCATTAGGCACAACCGTCAACAATCAGTACATCCAGAGTTTGCCTTTGCTGGACCGGAATATCGCGAACCTCTCATACCTTTCCGGAGGCGTCACCCAGGTTTCGGGCGCCTCGGCGGACATGCTGGGCGGCACCGTATTTGCCTCGAACGGGCAGCGATACGGCACGGCGGAGTTCAGGCTGGATGGAGTGCTGGCGACGCGGCCTGAGGGTGGCGAGGGCGGCAACACGGACGTGGGCTACATGCCCGACGTCGACGCTTTACAGGAATTCAGATTGCAAAATAACAATATGTCCGCCGAGTACGGAAATAACGGCGGCACGGTGGTCAACGTCGTTACCAAATCAGGCACCAACAAGTTCCATGGTAGCGGGTACTGGTTTTTCCGCCGGCCAGGCCTGGATGCGAACGATTTTTTCACCAACCAGGGTGGCGGGACCAAGGGCCAATACACTCACGATCAGTACGGAGGATCGGTTGGTGGGCCGATCGTAAAGGACAAGACCTTCTTCTTCTTCGACTACGAGCGGTTTCGCAACAACTCCCCCATCGTTGTGAATAAAACGGTTCCAACTCTGCTCGAGCGGCAAGGGGACTTCTCACAATCATTCAATGATGACGGGAGTCTGAGGCAGATCTTCAATCCATACCAAGTTGCTCCTGATGGAAGTGGAGATTATGTGCGCCAACCATTTGCTAACAACATGATTCCTATGGGCGCCACAAACCTCTGCGCTCCCAAGCCCACCTGCGTCGACCCCATCGCCGCGCAACTGGTTAACCTTTACCCACAGCCAACGGACGCCGGTGTAGGGCCCGGGCATCTGGGCAATTTCTCCGATAAGCTGATTGAAACGAGTCCATCCTGGCAGATGGACCTCAAGATTGACCAAAACTTCTCGGCGGCCAATCGCCTGACGGGCCGGTTCAGCATGAGCCATGGCTCGACCAACACTCCGGATGACTTCCTGACACCCGTAGTCTCAAAAGCCATCACGCACGACGTGGCTCTGGAGGATACCTGGACCGTAAGCCCCACCCTGCTCTGGGTCAACCGGGTGGGAGTAATCCGTGATAACTATCCCGAGCAGGCATTGGTAACAGTAGATCCCTTGAGCATAGGCTTTCCCGAGAGCATGATTAACAACGTCTGGTACCGAGAGATCCATTTCCCCACCATCTCGCTCGATAACTATGCAACTCTTGCGTCCAACAATGGCTGCTGTACGGACACCGTGGAAGGCGATACGCAGTGGATGTTCGATTCCGTAGCTACGAAGATGTACGGGAATCACAGCCTCAAGTTCGGCGGCGAGGAACGGATCTTCCTTAACAACTTCTTCCAGCCGGACACAACCTCCGGGTCTTTTTCGTTCGGACAGGGAGAGACCATGCAGAGCGTCTTCAGCCCTGACTTTTCCCAGGGCAGCAGCGTGGCCTCGTTGCTGCTGGGCTGGTATGGCAACGGTGGCTTCGCGCTGCGTCCTCACGTGTCCAACAAATCGTCCGTCGGCGCTGTGTTTGTGCAGGACGACTGGAAGGCAACTTCCCGCCTGACGGTTGGGGCGGGACTGCGCTGGGAATGGACGGTTCCATATAGCGAGCGGCAAGACCGCAACATGTTCAGCTGTTTCTCGTGCCCCTCGGGAATCACCGTTCCAGGGGTGGGCCCGCTTACGGGAACCATGATTCTTGCCGGACCCCACAACCGGCACGCGAACGCTTCTATTTTTGACCTCGGGCCGCGCCTCAGCTTTGCTTACCGGCTTACCGGAAACACTGTTATTCACGCAGGCGCGGGACTGTACCATGGGATGAGCTTCGCCACCAACTGGCAATACGGCGGAGGCGCCTGGCAGTCCGATGCCAGCTCTCCCTCATCCCTGGATGGCGGAATCACTCAGCTCGCAACCATGGGAAATCCTTTTCCCCTTGGCTTCAACCTTCCCCAGCAGGGGAAGTATGGACCACTCAGCCTTTGGGGTTACTATGCCGAGAATCATGGAAGCGACACCTTCAGAACGGGCGAAATTTACCAGTGGAATGCTGGCATCCAGCACCAGTGGGGCAACACGATGCTGGAAGTGGACTACGTGGGGAACCGCGGCACTCATCTGCCGTGGAACTACTCCACGGAGAACCGCGACTTTATTAACGCGGCGAACCGAGTGAAGTATGGATCGACCGGATTGGCGAACCTGGTGCCGAATCCTTTCGCTTACCTTTTCCAGCCGGGGCCAACTCAGATTTTCGATGCCCCTGGTTCGATCTATAACAATGATACAATTCCTCAGATCAACCTGTTGCGTCCTTACCCGCAATTCGACGGAGGTTTCACCGGCTTCCCGCTTTTTGTTGCCAACAGCAGCTACCATGCTCTCCAGGTGCGTTTTGAAAAACGGGCAGCGAAGGGCTTGTCATTTGTGGGTAACTATACGTTCTCGAAGTTCCTCGATAACTCCGATGCCGGAGGCAACGCCTGGATCGGTGGTGGCGGTGGCGCAGGCATTGGGTTCGTCGGTTCTCCGCAGGACTACACCAATCTTGCGCTGGAGAAGAGTGTCAGCGCCAATGACACGCCGCAGCGTCTGACCTTCGCAGTGATCTATGACTTGCCCGTCGGGCACGGGCAGCGATTTGGCTCGAATATGAACAGAGTGCTCGATGGAGTGGTTGGCGGATGGAAACTTACCCCGTTCGTCACTTTCCAGACCGGGCAGCCTATTTCTGTGGATGACTCGAACCTGCTTGTGGCCGACGGCCACCAGCGCCCCAATTTGATTGGCAACCCGTGCAGCGGCGCGAGCCTCGACAATATTGCCAATGGAACGGCGAGTTATTTTAACAATAGTGCCTTCTCGCACCCGGCAGACCAGATGGACGGCACTGCGCCGCGATACTTATCGAACTGCCGAGTGCCGGGCATCGCCAATCTTGACCTCTCGATCGCCAAGCAATTCCGCATCAGGGAGAACATGTTTATTGAAGTGCGAGGCGATTTCTTCAACTCCCTGAACAATCCTCGGTTCGGGGCTCCTGCGGCGAATACGAACGATGGGACCGGCTATGGTGCTGATGGATTCGGTGGTATCTTCTACCAGGAGAACCAGCCTCGACACGGCCAGATCGGCATCCATTTTGTGTTCTGAAAGGTCAGGCTTGGCTGGTTATCCAGCCAAGCCTCTTTCGCAGCAGCCAGGCCAGGCGATTTCGCGCATCTTGCCTCTCTCGCGAAGGTTTTTGATAAGTGTCTTTGACCTGAAATCAATCCCCGCTATTCTGAATATCTGGTCAGAGGCTCGGAATGGGAAGAGTGCCAACCTCGCGTCTTATCTACGCCATTCTAGCCCTTTATCTCTGTTTCTGGGCGCAAGCCGCTCACACTTTGCCCAATAACCTTGCTGATGCACAGCAGCATGTGGCGCACGCAACGGCACTGGTCCAGCAAGGCGATTTGAAAAATGCCGAGGCGGAATTGCGCCAGGCAGCCAAGCTCACCCCTGACGATCCTGCCTGTCTTGCTTTTCTTGGGGCGGTGCTGGGCATGGAGCAGAAGCTCCCCGAATCAACTTCTTATCTTGAAAAAGCGCTGCGCCTCAACCCTCTGGACGTGCGGACGCGCCGTAACCTTGCCTCAAACCAGTTCCAAATGGGGCAGTTTCAGGCAGCCAGGCAGAACCTGGAGCGGATACTGAAGGCGGAGCCGGGCGAAACCACATCCACGCTTCTGCTGGGAATGGTGGATGAAGAACTCAAGGACTATCACACGGCCCTCCCGCTTCTCGAATCCGTGCCACAGGAAGTGCAGAAGCATTCCAAAGCCCAGGTGGCGCTAGCCCGCTGTTATTATCAGACCGGAAAATCGGAGAAAGCACGGGAGGTCCTTCGGGGGCTCGAAAATCATTCGGAGGGACCTGAAGGGATTTTCCTGGGAGGGCAAGTTGCAGACCAGGCGGGCGATTATGACCTGGCGGAACATTTGTTCCGGTCAATTGAGGCGACCTATCCCGACAAAGCGAGTCTCGGGTATAACATTGCACTCGCCCAATACCACGCCGGCCACTTTAGGGAGAGCCGGGCGACGCTTCAACGTCTGCTGGATGCCGGACACGAGACCTCAGATATCGACGACCTGATGGCCTGGTGCGAATTTAAACAGGACCACGTCAAGCAGGCGGTGGCGCTTATGGACAGGGCCATCGGCCTCGATCCTTCGCGCGAGTCCAATTATCTGGACGTGGGCCTGATGCTGTTGCACGACAATCGCTACAACGGCGCGCTGGTTGCCGCTCGGAAAGCCGTCCAGGTAGCTCCCCACTCGTACAAGGCCTACCGGTTTCTTGGCCTTGCCCAATATAAATTGGGTGAATTGAAGGCTGCTGAAAAAACTTATGCGCAGGCTGTGGAACTGAATCCGAAGGACCAGCAATCGCTGCTCGGGCTCGCCTCTGCCCAGGTGGATGACGGAAGAATTGATGAGGCGGAGGCCACGTTTGAGAGGATCATCAGCTACTTCCCCAAAGATCCCGACCTCTACTTGCAGTATGGCAGGATGCTGCTGACCTACCGCGGCGCCAACGGAAGCAAGATCGAAGATCGGGCCATAGCTTTGCTGAGGAAGGCGCTTACTCTTGATCCATCGCTCGCTGAAGCGCACTATCTGCTTGGCAACCTTGAGTTGACCAAGGGCGACACCGGGAGGGCCCTGCCGGAACTCGAATTGGCGGTGAAGCTCGACCCGAAACCGAGCGGCGCGCACTACGCCCTGGCTCGGGCCTATCTCCGCATGGGCCGTCAGGAAGAAGGTATGGAGCAAATGCGCCTTTTTCAGCAGCTAAAGGGGAAGGAAAAGAAGGGCGACACAACTCTCGCGGGCTCGCACGATCCAGCCGCGCGGAAAAACTCAAACGAGTGAGAAATTCTACGAGATTCCGTCCGCGAGCATGCAAAAGGGCGTGGTGATGCTGGTGGGCTGTTCAGTGATCCCGGCCCTCCGCGGGCGCTGAGCAGGATCGCGCCGAAGTGTTTGGCCAGACCTCCGCAGTGATGGCGGAACCCGGCCTGGTATCGTAAAAGTTTCAATTCATAACAGGACCCGACGAGAACGCGTCGGTTCACTAGCGGTGTATCGTACCGAAAGCTCTTAACCCATCCGGCGAGGGGAGGCATGATTACTGATGAATCGCAGAAATTTCCTGAAGAACAGCAGTGCTCTCGTGGCAGCAGCGGGGGTCGGCGCAAAGTCGGCCCAGGGCATTGTCCCTGCCCACAATTGGGGGAAGTACGATTTTGGCTCGGGCCCGGCCGTAACCGACCGGCTGAACCAGGGGCCCTTCCCACAGTACCCTCCAGACGCCATTATCCCGAGCGACGAAGTCGTGATGACAACCATGCCATCGGATGAGGTTGTGCCCGGCTATGGCAAGGGGCTGATAACGTACATCACGGCGGACATGGGGACGGCGGAGATCAAGTCAGACAACATCCCGCAGGCGATCGAAGATCTGGTCCGGTTTCCGCTGGGACAAAAGCTTTATATTCGTCCTACCTGGAGAGAAATCCAGCCAAATCCGGGGCGTCTTGAGTTTCCCGATTACCTGAAGCTCATTTTCGAGTTGTCCAAAAAATACGACAAGCGTATTGCTTACCGAATTCAGATGAGCGCTCCGGACTATCACGAACCGGCGCTGCCCCAGTTCATCCTTGATAAGGTCCCCATGGTAAAACTGACCGGGGGCACATGGCCTGGCGCCAATCGCGAGAACAACCCGAACGCGCACTATCAGCCACAATTTGCTGATCCTTTCTTTCAGCAGGCATTCAAGGAGTTGGTTGGATTGCTGGCGGCGGAGTTCAACGGAAGTCCCATGATCGAATTCATGGATACCTTCATGTACGGATTCTGGGGCGAGGGCCACACATGGCCATTCACCAATACTCCCTTTCCAGACTATCAGACCGCGGAGAGGACCTGGGTGAACATGCTGGAAGTCCAGCTCGAACACTTCACGAAGACGCCGTTGCTCACCAACACGCAGCCGGATTTCAGCAGAGTTGGAAATTCGGAGGTGCTCGACCGCACGGTCCGCAGCAACAATTGGATTCGGAGCGACACGATTTTTATCGAGAACGAGCAGATCGAGGCCCTGAGCAATCGCCCGCCCTGGATTGGCGTCACAATCGAACAGGGCATACCGGCCCGACCACCGCAATCTGTTCGCGTGGACGAGGGCGTGTCGCCTTCCGATGACATGATTGCGCACGTGATGGACGTTGGAGCCAATTACTGGTCTCTCTGGAACTTCCACGGGATCAGCGCCGAGAACTTGACGAGCTGGTACCACGCGTTTCCGAAGTGGTTTGACCGCATTAATGCGCGCATCGGTTACCGGGTAAGACCGTCGTTCATCTGGAGCTACGAGGACAAAGGATACCTCGGGCTGATTATCGGCTTTGCGAACGACGGCATTGCAGGCGTTCCGGGTGTGCTGCGGGTCAGCGTGGAAAGCCCGGATGGAAAAGTGCTGAAGAGCGGCTGCCTCGACCCCGGATATCCGTTGCCGGGAAAAGTCCGTCAGGCGCAATTTGTGCTGCCCAAGGGAACCAAGTGGCAAGGGCTCAGACTGAGGGCGGCGATCGAAGTGAAAGGCATGCGATATCCGGTAAGATGGGCCTGCCATCAGAAATTGAATGAAGACGGTACGCTCACGCTGCGGCCAAACGGCCGGCACGCATCATAAGGCGGCGACGATTCTCAGAAATTAGGGCGCCGGCTAATGCTGGCCGTCCAGCGATCCTGGCGGAACCAGAAGGGGAGGAGAATTGATGCGAGATCACGATTCTGGTCTGTCAGAGAGGCCAGAGAACGCCTCAAAGGTTCAAGCGGCAAATCCATCCCGACGCACTTTCCTCAAGAATGTTGCTGCCGCGTCGGCGGCCGCAGTCGGTGGCCGTGCGGGCGCAATCCAGGCGGCAGTCCCGGCGAACGCGCAGTCAGAGGATGGCGGCCCACAGAAATCAGAAAAGAAGGTCGTGGCGATTCAGGTCCCCGCCGTGTCCTTCAGTGATGAAGGAGTTGACAAAGTTCTCGATACGCTCCAGGAGCGGGCCGGTGTTAACACGCTGATGATTGCGGTCTTCAGCTATGGGCGGGGTATTGAGGGAAGGCAAATTCCCGGACATCCGCTGCCCGACCACGGAGTCCAGAAGTACGATACGGACACCTTCCATGGCGGAGACTTCGCCGAGGTCCATGCGGAATATTACGCTGGAACGATCTTTAAGAATTTCCGGGCGCCAGATCTGGGCAACTTTGATGTGCTGGGCGAAGTTGTCCCGAAGGCAAAGAAGCGGGGAATGAAATCCATCTGCTGGTTCGAGGATGTTTACAATCCGCGATTGCTGGACAACTTTGAAAAAGCTGCGGAGGTGGATGTCTATGGCCGCAAGACGGACCAGTCGTGTCTGAACAATCCTTACCTCCAGAACTTTCTCAGCTCGATGGTTGAGGATTGGACCAAGTCCTACGACGTGGACGGAGTGATGTGGTGCTGCGAACGTCAGGGCGCACTGAATAATGCCATCGACGCTGACCGTGGCCAGGCGGTCCTAACCTGCTTTTGCGAGCACTGTGCACGAAAGGGAGAACAGCAAGGCATCAACGTCGATCGGGCACGGCAGGGTATGATGCAGCTTGATCACTGGGTGCGGGCAGCATGGACGGGGCCCAGGCCAAGTGATGGTTATTTTGTCACTTTCTGGCGGCTGCTGCTGGAATACCCCGAGATCCTGGCCTGGGAGAAGCTCTGGACGGACAGTCAGCGGGAAGTTTACGGTCGAATCTACGGCACGGCCAAAAGCATCAATACCAACCTCGAGGCGGGGTTCCATGTGATGCATCTGAACTCCTTCAATCCCTTTTACCGCGCCGAACAGGACTATCGAATACTCAGTCAATACGCCGACATTTTGAAGATTTGCATGTACAACAACTGCGCCGGTCCTCGCATGGCCAATTACATCGACGGCGTCCACTCAACCATTTGGCATGATGCGCCGGCCCAATCCGTGCTGGAGTTGTACTACAACATTCTGGGATATCAGGGGGAGGCGCCGTTAGACAAGCTGCGCACGGCCGGGTTCTCGTCGGATTACGTTTACCGTGAAACGAGGCGAGCTCTAAATGATGTTAGATCGGCCAAGGTGCCCGTGGGCTCTCCGAATACCGATCTTGCAGGTCCTGCCAATGGACCAGATGCCTCCGGACCAGACGGGAAGACAAGGATCTACCCTGGCATCGACATTGACATTCCTACTGGCAAGGGACAAAAGAAGACGCAGCCCTCGGACGTTCGGAATGCCGTGAAGGCGGCTTTCAATGCCGGCGCTCCAGGGGTTATCCTGTCGCGCAAGTACTCTGAGATGAGGCTTGAGAATTTATCCGGCGCCGGGGCCGCACTAAAAGATCTCGGCATCCGAACTTAAGGCGTCGCCAGGCCCTGTCTCCTCCCGCAGCGACAAAGGATTTCAAAAGCAGCGGGCCCCAGGACTCATCCTCGCCTCTCTCAGTTCTTCCGGCGAAAGCACCGTCGAATCCCTCCGCGCCCATCGCGGTGCTGGCGGTGTGTGCCGAGCCAGGCGGAGAATAATCTCCACCCGAGTCAGGTGTATTTGCCGCTTATGCTCTGGCAATTGCTTTCCGCAGGTCCAGGACGTTTACCGAGAATCCTGTAACGCGGTTGGCGTCAAGCCTAACGCCGCGCGTACGGGCGCCGATCCTCAGGCCAGTGCGCTTCAACGGCTGGCGGGTTTCTGCAATCTCGTTCCGCTCGATCACTGCGTTCTTCGTTACACCTTCCACGTCGACTCCGACGCCCGTTTCTCCGCCGCTGTCAATAATGCGGTTTGCTTCCAGCCGGTTTCGATCAGGCGAGTAGGCTGGATCGTCTCCCACTCTCTCGAAGATCACCCCGACCTTGCCGCTGTTCCGGATTTCGTTGTTTCGCACAACATTGTCGGTATCCTTCTGCCCCAGCCGGACGCCGTATTCGGAGTTGTTCAGAATGGTGTTGTTTTCTGCCAGCCCGAAACGCACACCCCAGCAGAAGTAGTAACCGATGTAATTGTTTTCCAGCCTGTTGTTGCGGGCAATATGCCGCTCGGAGCCGGTGCCGGAATGGATGCCAAATCCCACGTTATTGACGCAATGGCAATCTTCAATCAGCAGGTCATTACATGTCTGCGCGCTGATGCCGTCGGCGCAGGACTCCCGCGAGATGACTTTGCGCATCTCGATCCGGTTGCTCTTGTTCAGCCATACGCCACCCAGGATGTTTCCCCAATTGTGGTAGAGAGACTCCTGCTTCGCGCGGTTGCCGTCCAGGGCGATATTCTCAATTCGCACGTCCGAAACACCGTCTACGTTGAGCAGTGGGAAGAGCGTCCCAATCGTCGCTTTGCCTTTCACGGTGAAGTCATCGTCGCTCAGCGGCTTGTTCAATTTGAATCGGTTGCCGTTGCGCGCCACGAGCGATCGCTGGATGAACCAGGCTCCCTGGTGCCACTCGTCAATCACTTGGAGGCACACTCCGTCGCCCACCTCGAAGCCGCTGGGATCGGCCAGTACGACTTCCTGTTGCCAGGAAGTGGAGTCTTCCGCCAGTTTTGTTTTAACTTCGGGCTCTTTGATCAGGACGGAATCCTGGCCACTTCCCAGAATTCGCACACCGGACCGCAGCGACACTGAGTTCCGCATGCGGTAAGTTCCGGGCAGGATGTGCACTGTCCCTCCGCCCCACCCCGCGATGTAATCCACCGCCGCCTGAATCACTTTTTCGCTGGCTCCCACCAGGTCGGCCTTCTGAGGTCCGACTGTGACGCTGAGAGCGTCCCATCTGGGCTCGCCTGCGGCCGTTGAAGGGGCTGCCGCCGGCATCGTCCCATCCTGTTCGCTCGCTACGCCGGGCACCGCAAATGCGCTTCCGGCAAGCGTCGCCGCAGCCCCGATGAAACCACGGCGCGTGAATCCAAGACGATCAGGCTTTGCCATTCGAGTTCTCCTTATCTGGTCATGTGATTACACCGTTGTTGGGGAAGACTAGCGTACCTTGATCACAAGATATAAAAACGGAGGCTGCACAGCCTCGAACCAGTGAGGCACCTTAGGAGGGATAATGATGATGTCCTCCGGACCCAGTTGGTGCGGTGTGCCGCCCTGGCTCGATTTGCCACGCACTTCGTTCGGGGCTGAATTTCTGGCGTCGATAATCTTTCCGCCTGTCACAAAGGTTGCTGTTCCCTTGATGATGTAAATAATGTCCGTGTCGAGCGCGTGGACCTCCACCTCGCCTGGACCGTCCCGCCGTGCCGTTAACACCTGGTAGACAACATGTCCGGCGCTGCCCTCAACCAGTTTTGCGCCCTTGGCAAAGGCGGCAGCTACCTGCTGTTGCGAGTAGTACTGGACCTTTGGTGAAGAGTCCTGCGCTGCAGTTGCCGCCGCGGTCCACGCAAGCATGACGCCGATAACACAGACTCCCGTGAATGCTTTCTTTAGAATGTTCATACAGACCTCGCTTTTGAAATAGTTTCCTGTTTTAGGCGCCACCGCCATTCTCCTATTTCCCCGATGCAGGAGCTTTCGAGAAATCGTAAACAAAGATGCCGCGTCCGACGCCGGCAGGATCTCCCACCCTCGCCATCTGAAATGCCATGAACCGCTCGTCAACAGAAACGCCGCGCCAGACGCCAAAAGTAAATATCGTAATCGCTTCATCCATTCCTCCTAAGGTCAGCGCATCATCGCTTGGGGAATCACAAAGTAGTAAAAGAGGCCGATGCAGATCAGCACGCCCACCAGGACCAGTGTCCATCCCATGTTGTGCCGGATCACTTCGCCTTCGTTTCGCACATATCCTGTTGTGGCCACGCCGACGCTCGCTGTCTGCGGAGCAATCGGCTTGCCCACTTCCGCGCCTACCGAGTTCAGCGATGGCGCCAGCAACGGCGGGAAGCCCAGCAGGTTGCCCACCATCGCCTGGAAGGCCCCGAACATGGCGTTCGTCGAGGTGTTGCTACCTGATAATGCCACGCCAATCCACCCCAGGATCGGCGCCACCACAATGAACCATACGCCCAGCTTCGAGAACGCATACGCCAGCGATGAAGCCATGCCCGAGTAATTAAAAATATAGGCCAGCGCAAAGATAAAAACGCCCACCAGCAGCGCTCCCCACATCTGGCTCATCGTCCGCCGGAAGACGGCTTGCAGGATTGACTTTCCCGGACGCAGCATCAGCGCGATCAAGATCCAGGAGACCATAATCGACGTTCCGCCGATGAACGGCTTGAACCCAAACGAGGCGCTGATCAGCTTGTGGCTCAGGGATGAAATTCCCTCCACATTGAAGCTCGCCAGCGTAATGCCGGGCAGCGACGACCACGGGCCGGTCCAAAGGACCACAACAATCACCAGCAGGAAAAACGGGGCCCACGCCGCCAGCACCCGCCGCCGCGTCAGTCCGTGCCCGCTGGAGGGGTCCGTCGCCGTTTCCGGCACCGGGACGCCTCCATAGCCGAGCGTCTCAGCGGGCTTCCAGAAGCGCAGCAGCACCAGCAGTGCGACAAAACAAACCACCGCTCCGCTGATGTCGGGTAAATAAGGTCCCAGGTACTGCGAAACAGGATATTGCCCGGCGATGTATGCCAGCGATCCCACCACCGCCAGCGGCCAGGCGCCACGCAGCCCGCGCTTTCCCGCCACCAGGTAGATCAGCACCCAGGGGGGAACCAGCGCCAGCAGCGCAACGATCTTTCCGATGGATGCCGACAAGGACATCAGCGGCAGGCCCGTCACCGCAGCCAGGGCGATGATGGGAACGCCCAGCGCTCCGAACGATACCGGAGCATTGTTGGCTATCGCCGCCACACGGATGGCGTCCAGGTCGCGAATGCCCAGGGCGATCAGCAGCGGCGCGACCACCGCCCACGGATACCCGAAGCCAACCAATCCTTCCAGCAGCGCGCCAAAGGCCCAGGCCAGCAGAATGGTCTGCACTCGCACGTCGGCGGTGGCCTTGGCGGTCAGCCATTTCTGGAAATCGCCGAAAACTCCCGTCAGGGTCAGCGTGTTGAAGATGATGACGCCCCAAAAGGTGATCCAGTCAACCGCCCATACTCCCGTGGCACTTCCATACAGGCAGGCCTTGACGGCATTGCCCATTGGAACCTGCCACACCAGGAGCGCAAGCCCCAGGGTTACGATGGCTCCAATCAGCGTCGCGAGCCACGCCGTCACCCGAAACACCGCCAGCAGCACCAGGAGCAGAATCACCGGGAGCAGAGCCATCAGCGCCGTCAGCCCCACACCGTGCATCGGATCGAGCACCTGATTGAACAAAGCTCTCCTCTCCTTTGCTGCGGGTCTGGGCACGGCCGGTGCGATGGAACAACCCGCCAGAACGCCCGGTTGATCGGCACGGCTGCGCAGCCCGCAGACGAGTCGTGCCAATCACCTGCACTCAGGAGCCGCTGCAAAATGTTGCCGGGATCCGCGCTGCTTTCCCCCAAGGAGTGTAAGCCTGATTTGGCGGAATTTGAACAGGTGTACAGCAGAAAATTTCGATGACGTTTTCCTTCGGGCGAGCGCACGAGAGGCCTGCGCCTGCCACGGCCCGGTTTCCTCGCCACCGATTTGTGCTTGCGAGGTCGAGCGGCGAGCGATTGACATTCACCGGTCTGCGGGCCGATGTTTGCGCTGCAGGAGAGCGCGCAATTTTTTCCCACTGTCCTGAAATTAGACATGTTTTGCAAAGAGGCGCTAAAATTCCCAGCGGGCTTTTGATAAGTGCTTATTTTTCACTTACTTAAAAAATCAACTTCAAATGTCCCAAACGTCCCATTTGTCCCATTTGGGGTAGGTGTTCAGTTATGTAGGCTCTGTAACAAGCCTACTTGCAATAAAGCAGCACCGCCCGCCGCGCACGCGCCGGGCACGACACACCGGGCAGTGCCTTTCCGGATGGCACATGGTTTTGGCGGGGCGAGGGCGGGCTTCGTCCCCCCGAGCATCAATTCTTCCTGCGCAAGAAAAGGTTCTCCCCTTGATTATTGACAAGAGCCGTGGTATGAAGTATTGTCAATGACTGAGGGGAGAGAAGATGAGCAAACCGAGTGATCTGGTCCAGGGAACGCTGGACCTCCTGATTCTCAAAACGATTACGCCCGAGCCGCGGCACGGGTGGGGCATCGCGCAGCGCATCCGGCAGGTGTCGGGCGAAGTGCTGCAGGTGAACCAGGGCGCGCTCTATCCCGCGCTCCATCGCCTGGAGCAGAACGGCTGGATCAGGGCGAAGTGGGGAGAGTCTGACAACAACCGCCGCGCCAAGTACTATTCGCTGACGCCGGCTGGCCGCAAATATCTGGAGCAGGAAGAGGCCAACTGGATACGCCTCTCCACGGCCATTGGTCTGGTGCTGGAAAAGGCGTAACAAATGCGTTATTGGACGGTTGAAAGAACCGCGACTACGAATTGCGGGTTACGAATTACGAGTGATGGGTTCTGAAATCTGAGATCTGAAATTTGAAATTTCAAAGTGAGCCGTTTGCGGAAGGTCGCGGGGCGGAAATTACGAGTTACGAATTACGAATGCGTTTTGTAGTTCTGCGTTCTGGATTATGAGTTATGGATTCTCAAATCCGAAATTTGAGATTTGAGATTTCAAATTGAACTGCCCGGCTAGACACTGACCCCTGATCCCTAACCACTGGCGTTTCACCATGCGCTGGATTTACAGATTGCCACTTCGGCTGCGGTCGCTGTTCAGCAAGAACCGCGTTGAGAGTGAACTCAACGACGAGATGCGCTTCCATCTGGAAAAGCTGATTGAAGAAAACGCGGCCAAGGGTATGAGCGCGAAAGAAGCCCGCTATGCAGCCCTATGTGAATTTGGAGGTATCGAGCAGATGAAAGAAGAATGCCGCGACAGTTGGGGCGTGCGCTTTATCGGTGAGCTCGGGCAGGACGTTCGCTACGGCCTGCGGCAGTTGCGCCGCAATCCGGGCTTCACAATTGTTGCTGTCCTCACGCTCGCGCTTGGCATTGGCGCCAACACAGCGATTTTCAGCCTTCTGAACGCCGTCATGCTGCGGCAGTTGCCGGTCCAGAATCCCGGCCAGCTTGTTTTGCTGGGAACGGGCCACGCAAGGGGCAGCACGTCGACGTTCGCCTACACCAGCATCTATTCCTATCCCTTTTATCTTGGGCTTCGGCAAAAGAACCAGGTGTTTTCAGAGACAAGCGCGGTTCTGAGCCTGTTTTTCGAACACATGCACGGCAAGGTGGGAGAGAGTGCCAACCTGGAACCCGTGAATGTGCAACTCGTTTCCGGGACGTACTTTTCGATGCTGGGCGTCAGCCCCATCATGGGGCGGATGTTCTCCAGAGCAGATGACGAGCCCGAGGGAGGCCATCCCATCGCCATCGCCAGCTACTCCTGGTGGAACCGGCGCTTTTCACGCGACCCGTCGATCGTGGGCAAAACGATAACTTTCAGGTCGACCGTTTATACCATCATCGGCGTTACTCCGCCTGAATTCTTTGGCACCGAGGTTGGCGAGTCGCCCGACCTTTGGATTCCTCTCTCGATGGAGAAGCAGGTCTCGCCCGGCTGGAACGGGCTGGACGACAAGTGGTTTGAGTCGCTCTATATCCTTGGGCGTCTGAAACCCGGCGTCTCGGCCGCGCAGGCCGAGGCCAACGTGAATCTGCTGGCCCGTCAGATCTGGCAGGGTTTTGCGGGTTCTGTTCTTACTAAAGACCAGCAACAGCGGCTCGAACGCGCTCACATCCCGCTGACTCCCATGGCGCGAGGTCTCTCCCACCTTCGCCTGGACTTTTCGCTGCCTTTGCAGGTGCTGATGGTTGTCGTCGGGCTCGTGCTGCTGATCGCCTGCGTCAACATCGCCAATCTCCTGCTGGCCCGCGCGGCCACCCGGCAGAGAGAAATCGCGGTTCGCATGGCCATTGGAGCCGGGCGTCGGCGGCTGGTGCGCCAAATGCTGACCGAGAGCCTGATGGTCGCTCTCGCTGGCGGGATTGTGGGAATATTGTTCGCCACGTGGGCCAGCGCGGCGCTGCTGGCGATGGTATCTACGGGCCAGTCGCCACTGCCGCTGAGCGTATCGCCCGATGCCCGTGTGTTTGCCTTTACGTTTGTGGTTTCGTGCCTCACCGCGCTCCTGTTTGGAACCGTCCCGGCACTTCGCGCCACGCGGATTGACCTGACGCCGGCGCTCAAGGAAGCCAGAGGCGGAGCTCCTGCAGCGGGCCGCGGCCGCCTGGCCAAATCGCTGGTTGTTTCCCAGGTTGCTCTCTCGCTGGTGCTCCTTATCGGCGCTGGACTCTTCCTGCGCACTCTTATCAAGCTCGGCAGCGTCAATACGGGATTCGATAAGGACAACGTGCTTTTGTTCGCAATCGACCCGGCGGCCGTGGGCTACAAGGAAGATTCCCATCTCGTCAGTCTCTATCAGCAGATTGAGCAAAAGGTGAGCGCGGAGCCCGGAGTGCGCGGCGCGAGTATTTCCTTCTTTACCTTCAACCAGGGTGAATGGAGCACCGACGTTGTGGTGCAAGGGCACGCTCCACAAACCCACCAGCCAAACGTGGAGCACAACGTCGTGGGGCCGGATTATTTCGCCGCGATGGGGATTCCCTTGCTCGTTGGCCGTGTGCTGGGCCCGCAGGACACGGCAACCTCGCCAAAAGTCGCCGTCATTAACGAAACGATGGCGAAGATATATTTCGCCGGCAGCTCGCCCATTGGCCGCCGGTTTGGCATTGGGGATGAACAGAAGGACAGCGGAAACATCGAAGTGGTGGGCGTGGTGGGCGATGCAAAGTACGTCAGCCTGGATGAAAAACCTGAGCCGGCGGCTTATTATCCGTATACCCAAAATACAGGCTACTACCACGACTTCGAAGTCCGCTACACGGGCGCCCCTTCGGCAATCATCGCGGAAGTTCGCCGCGCGGTGGGTGAGGTGGACCGCAGTCTCCCCATCACATACCAAAGCACACTCGTGGAGCAAGTGGGCCAATCCGTGGCCAGCCAAGCCCTGGTAGCCCGGCTTTCGGCTTTCTTTGGCCTCCTGGCAGTTTTCCTCGCCTGCATTGGTATTTACGGCCTCATGTCCTATGCCGTGACCCGCCGGACAAACGAAATCGGCATTCGCATGGCGATGGGGGCTGGCCGCTCGAATGTTCTCTGGATGGTTATGCGCGAGAGCCTCATCCTGGTGGGAATCGGATTGCTCGTTGGGCTGCCGATTTCGCTGGCGGCCGGGCGGCTGGTGTCAACCATGCTCTTCGGGCTCAGCTCGAGCGATCCGCTGTCAATGGCTGCTGCCGCCATTCTTCTGATGATGTTTGCCATGCTCGCAGGTTATCTGCCTGCCCGCCGCGCGGCCAAGGTCGATCCGATGGTGGCGCTGCGGTACGAATAAGGCAGTGGTTAGTGATTAGTGGGTAGCGGCTAGCAGAGAGGCCATAGGGGCAGAGCGATGAAAGGGGAGCCACCGCTATTTCGAATTACGAACGAGTTTTTAGTTCTGCGTTCTGGGTTATGAGTTTAGGTCTGAAATTTGAAATCTGAAATTTGAGATTTCAAATTGAGCCGTTTGCGGAAGGCCGCGGAGCGGAAATTACGAGTTGCGAATTGCGGATGACTTTCTAGGTTCGGGGTTTTGGGTTATGGGTTCTGCAATTTGAGACTTGAGATTTCAAAGCGCACTAACCGGCTGGTCACTAACCCCTAACCACTAACCCCTGGTTTTTGCCATGCGCTGGATTTACAAATTGCCGCTTCGGTTGCGATCGCTGTTCAGGAAGAGCGGCGTTGAGAACGAACTCAACGATGAAGTGCGCTTTCACCTCGAAAAGCTGATCGAAGAGAAGCTCGCCCAAGGCCTGGACGCGGAAGAAGCACGCTACGCAGCACTGCGTGAATTTGGAGGTATGGAGCAGATGAAAGAAGAATGCCGAGACAGTTGGGGCGTGCGCATTGTCAGTGAACTTGGGCAGGATCTCCGTTACGGCCTGCGCCAGCTTCGGCGCAATCCGGGCTTCACACTTGTTGCTGTTCTAACGCTTGCGCTGGGCATTGGCGCCAACACAGCAATTTTCAGCGTGATTAACGCGCTGATGCTTCGCGCGCTGCCGGTCCGAGCGCCCGATCAACTCGTTGCGATCGGCAATCCCAGCCACGTTCATGGCTGGTCGAATGGGACTCCGCGCACGGATATTTTTTCGTATCCTCTCTATTGCCAGGTGCGCGACCAGAACCGCGTGTTCTCGTCTCTGCTGGCCAGCGCACACATTGACAGTTTGCAGATCAGGATTGACCGCGGCGCGGAAAAGGCCAGAGGCAGGCTTGTGACCGGCAATTATTTCGAGACGCTTGGCGTCCAGCCGCTGCTTGGCCGGACGTTCACGGCTGCGGAAGACCGTGTTCCTGGCGGAGATCCGGTTGTGGTGATCAGTTATGACTACTGGCGCGACCGCTTCTCGGGCGATTCCGCCGTGATCGGGCGCACCGTGCGCCTGAATAATTATCCTTTAACGATCATCGGAGTGGCTCCGCCCGGATTCTTCGGCGAGGTGGTGGGCGACCGCGCGGACCTCTGGGTTCCCATGATGATGGAGCCCCAGGTATTGCCCGGGCGCAACTTTCTGGAGACGCCCGACATCTCGACTTTGCTGCTGATGGGGCGGCTTCGCCCGGGCGTTACCATCCCGCAGGCACGGGAGGATGCGGTTGCGGTGGTCAGGCAAGCGCTCACTGAAACGCTTTCGGCCAGCCTTACCGCGGACGACCGCGGCGCCATGCGGACTATGAAATTTGATGTTGAGGTGTCGCCGGGCGGGCGAGGCCTTTCACGGCTGCGGGAGGAATTTTCAACTCCTTTGCTCCTGCTGATGGGGCTGGTCGGGGTGGTGTTGCTGGTGGCGTGCGTGAACGTCGCAAATTTATTGCTGGCGCGATCGGCAACCCGCCAGCGTGAGTTTGCCGTGCGGCTGGCGGTGGGCGCCGGGCGCGGCAGGGTTTTTCGCCAGGTGATGACAGAAGTCATGCTGCTGGTTGCCATGGGCGGCGCGCTGGGCTTGCTGGTGGCTGAATGGGGAGCTGGCGCTCTCGTGAGTATGACCAGCCGCGGCAGCACGAACATGCTGGCGGTGGGCGTTGACCGGCGAGTGTTTGTGTTCACCGCCGTCGTATGCCTGGCGGTGGGCCTGCTATTTGGCCTGGCGCCCGCGCTTCGTTCTCTCCGTGCTGATTTGGACAGCGCTCTCAGAGAGGGCGACCGGGGCGCCAGCCGCAACTGGGGCCGCGCAGGCTCCCTTCTGGTGGGCTCGCAGATCGCGCTTGGTGTGCTGGTGCTCATGGCTTCGGCGCTGCTCGTCCGGAGCCTTCGCAAACTGCAGGAGGTTGACCTCGGATACAGCCGCGATCATCTGGTGCTGGCGAAAGTGGACCTTGTCACCAGCGGCTACAAGGGGCCGGAAATTTTGAACCAAACCCGCAAGCTGCTGGAAGGCCTGGCAAGCCTGCCGGGCGTGCGCAGCGTGACGGCATCGTCGAACGGTCTGTTCAGCGGCGACGAATCGAGTGACGATATTCGCATCGACGGATTCACTCCCGTCAAAAAAGGGGATCTGCACTCTGCCGACGACGAGGTTGGGCCGAATTATTTCAGCGCCATCGGTGTGCCCATCGTGCTCGGGCGCGAAATCAGCCAGCAGGATTTCCAAAGCGGCGCGCGGGTGATGGTGGTGAACGAGACCTTCGCCAAGTTCTATTTTGGCCGCCGCAATCCCCTGGGGCATAAGGTGTACATCGCGGACTCCGATCATCCCGGACAGCCGCCTTACGACATCATTGGCGTGGCGCGCGATGTTCACGATCACGGTATTCGCGCGGCGGTGCGCAGGCGCGTGTACGCACCTCTGAGCAGCGCCAGCTTCGACGACTTCGGCGCTCCGAACCTCGAAGTGCGAGCCGTGGGGAACCCTCGCGCATTGGCCAGCAGCGTGAGAACCAGGATTCACGATTCGGATCCGAACGTCATTATTGACAGCGTGGAGACAGCAGGCGATCTGGTAACCGATTCGGTCACTTCGCAGGTGCTGGTGGCGAAGCTTTCGGCGCTTTTTGGCCTGCTGGTTCTGGCGCTGGTGTATGTGGGTGTTTACGGAACTCTGTCCTATCGCGTCGCCGGACGGACGCGGGAGATCGGCGTTCGAATGGCGCTCGGCGCAAATCGCCGGGACGTTCTCGGGATGGTAGTGCGCGAAGCAGCTCTGATGCTGCTGGTTGGAGCGGTGGCGGGAATATTGGGCGGCATGGCGACGGCGCGGATTTTCAGCTCGCTGCTTTTCGGAGTGAGTGGGGGCGATCCAGTGTCCATTGGCGCAACCATCGCCACTCTGGCGGCGGTGACTCTGGCCGCCGCTGTCGTTCCCGCCCGCCGCGCGGCCAAGGTTGATCCGATGGTGGCGCTGAGATACGAATGAGGCAGTGGTTAGTGATGAGTGGTTAGTGACGAGCCACGGCAATTACAAGTTGCGAGTTGTGAATGCCAATATTTGAGATTTGAAACAGGGCGTAGGAGCGGCTTTACCCCGCGGGTGCCGGTTCTGGGTTCAGGGCTCTGAGTTATGGGGAGAGATTTGAAATCTGAAATTTGAGATTTGAAATGGGACGGGCGGCGGCTTTACGACGCCGTTGCTAGCTCTGAGTTCTGCGTTTTGGGTTATGGGATCTGACATCTGAAATTTCAGATTTCAAATTGTGCCGCCGACGTGGCAGAGTAGAGTCGTGCGTAGGGGTGTC
This sequence comes from Terriglobia bacterium, assembly GCA_035712365.1. Taxonomy (NCBI): domain Bacteria; kingdom Pseudomonadati; phylum Acidobacteriota; class Terriglobia; species Terriglobia bacterium. Next base: position 10,399 of record DASTAW010000017.1, on the reverse strand, counting down.
ACTACTTTTTCATAAAAATTAAGAACCGCAGAGTTGAAAAACAACTCTGCACTACCCGGCTGGTCGCTGACCACTATTTACTTGCCACTGGATTTTCATCATGCGCTGGATTTACAAATTGCCGCTTCGGCTGCGGTCGTTGTTCCGGAAGAAGCGCGTGGAAGACGATCTGAGCGCGGAGCTGCGCTTCCACCTCGACAGATTGATTGAAGCAAACGCCGCCAAAGGCATGAGCGTGGAAGAAGCCCGCTATGCGGCTCTTCGTGAGTTTGGAGGGATTGAGCAAATGAAAGAAGAATGCCGTGACAGTTGGGGCGTGCGCGTGATCCACGAAGCCGCCCAGGACCTCCACTATGGGCTCCGCCAGCTTCGGCGCAATCCGGGCTTCACTGTGATCGCAATCCTCACCCTGGCGCTTGGCATCGGCGCCAACACGGCGATTTTCAGCGTCGTGGACGCGGTGCTTTTGCGACCGCTCTCCTATCCCCATCCCGATCAAATCGTCCTGATGTTCGATGTTCCACTGAAACAATCGGACGCGCTCGGAGGAATTTCCTACAGGGACTTCACCGAGATACGCCAGCAGAACCGCGTGTTCAGCGAGATGGCTGGAAATTCATTTCACGATCTTACCTTGACCGGAACAGGCGAGCCATCCATTGTGAACACTGCGGATGTGACGCCCGAGATATTTCTGCTGCTGGGCGCCAAGCCCCTGGCGGGCCGCACGCTGCTGCCCGAGGATGGCAAGAGAGGCGCCGCGCCCGTGGCCCTGCTGAGCGAAAACCTCTGGCGCACCCGCTTTGGTTCCGATCCGGCCCTTATTGGCCGATCCATCAACCTGGACATGCGTTCTTTCAGCGTTGTCGGAATCCTGCCGGCAAGCTTTCACTATCCTGACGGGGCTGTCCATCAGGACGTATGGATTCCCATCGCGCAGGACCCTGTGTTCGGACCTTTGACATTGAAGCCCGGCGTGCCTGTGATGAGCGGCGTTGGCCGGCTAAAACCGGGCGCATCCATTGCGGAGGCTCAGGCCGAGATGGACACGCTGAGCGCGCGGCTTGCGAAGGAATATCCCGCGCAAGACTCCGGAGTGAAGATCCGGATTGTGCCCTTCCGGCAACTGGTGGTTGGGGACGTGAAACCCGCGCTCCTTGTTTTGCTGGCGGCGGTTGGCCTGGTGCTGTTGATCGCCTGCGCCAACATTGCGAACCTGCTTCTATCGCGCGCCACTTCCCGCGCGCACGAGATTGCCATGCGGACCACGCTGGGGGCGGGACGCGCCCGCATTGTCCGGCAATTGCTGACGGAAAGCGCTTTGCTGGGATTGCTCGGCGGAATTGCTGGCGTGGTCCTTGCGGCCTGGGGGGTCTGGAGTTTCCGTCCTTTTTTGCCGCCGGATGTGACCCGGATCAATTCAATTCACGTTGGTGGGCCGGTCCTTGTGTTCGCGCTGTTGTTGTCTCTTGCCGCCGCGCTGGTGTTTGGACTGGCGCCCGCGTTCCTGGCAGCCCCGTCCAACTTGCAGACAGCCATCCAGGAGGGCAGCGAGCGTGCCGGCCAACGGGGCGGCCGGTATATGCGCAGTTTCCTTTCGATTGCAGAAATTTCGCTTGCAATGGTGCTTTTGGTTGCGGGCGGCCTCCTCATCCGCAGCTTTGCGCGGGTCACGTCGGTCAATCCGGGTTTCGACCCGGAGAACGTCACAGAGGCTGAGGTTTCTCTCCCCCAGTTTGAATATTCGACACCGCAGCAGTGGACGGCTTTCTCCAGGGACCTGTTGGCGCGGCTTCATGCGCAGCCCGGCCTGCGGGATTCCGCACTGGGGGGTCCGCTCCCGATGGACCGCCAAGGCGAAGCCAACTTTGCATTTACCATCGCAGGGAATCCTCCGCTTCCACCTGGCAAAACCAGCACCGCCGATTACGCCACGGTGAGCCCTGAATATTTTCGCGTGATGCGAATTCCACTGCTCCGGGGCCGCTTTTTCTCCGAGCAGGATTCGCCGTCCAACCCGATGGTGGCGATCATCAGCGAAACGCTGGCACGGCGCTATTTCCCGAACCAGGACCCGATCGGAAGACAAATGAGGTTTGGATTTCCGCCAAACAGCGATGTGTCGCGCAAAATCGTCGGCGTGGTCGGCGACGTGCGGGACGTAGCGCTCAGCCGGGAGCCCGGTCCGATGATGTATGTGCCCTTCCCCCAGGCGCCTCTTTGGGGAGGGGAGGTCGTTGTAAGGAGTTCGTCTAGCCCATCGAGCGTGGCCCGCCACATCAGCGAAGTCGTACACTCCATTGACAAGGACCTGCCGGTGACGGATGTCCAATCCTTCCCGGACGTGCTCGGCGCCTCCGTCGCGCAGGAGCGGTTCCGCACCTTACTGATGGCCTCATTCAGCGCGATTGCGCTGCTCCTCGCCACCATCGGAATCTTTGGGGTGATTTCGTACTCGGTGTCGCAGCGCACCCGGGAAATCGGCATCCGCATGGCGCTGGGGGCGGAGAAGGGAGACGTTCTAAGGATGGTTATTGGGCAGGGACTGAAACTGGCGCTGACCGGGGTTGCGATCGGGATTGCCGGGGCATTCGTGTTGACGCGGTTCCTGGCGGGCTTGCTTTACAGCGTCACGCCCACCGATCCGCTCACGTTCGTCGCCGTCTCAGTGGTCCTGATCGCCGTGGCGCTGGCGGCATGCTACATCCCCGCGCGCAGAGCGTCGAAAGTGGATCCCATGGTGGCGCTGAGACACGAATAAGGCAGTAGTTAGTGGTAAGTGATTAGTGGCCAGTGAAGAGATGATGAATCCGGGTAATTACAAATTAGGAATTATGAATGACTTTGTGGTCCTGAGTGGTGGGTTTTTCAGTTCTGGAATTTGGCATTTGAAATTGGATAAGTGAAATCGCGGCATCGCACTGCGCGTGCACCTGGACTCCGTCGCTCGGGCTTTCTGTTTCATCCTTCACACCTCACCCTTCACCCTTCATCCTTAAAGGCTCATCGTTCACCCTTCGTAATTCAAAGTTCATTCTTTCATCGACGGGAGAAATTCTGGCAGTATACTGTTTCTCTGTCTTCGGCGGCCTTATCGGTCGTCCGGTGGCAAAAGATCCATCCGGAGGTTTCAACAATGCAGCGCCGTACGTTCCTGAAGAATTCTGTTCTGGCGGCCGGGGCCGCTTTTTGCGCGCAGGGCGCGGAGGCCTGGGGCCTGCCCGCACAATCGTTCGGCAGGTTCAAACTTGGAGCCATCAGCGACGGCTTTTCGCCGGACCTGGGTGACGCCCTGAAGCTCATGAAGGGCTACGGCCTGTCGTGGGTTGAGATTCGCGCCATTCGGGGAAAATACAACACCGAGGCAACGCCGGAAGAGATCAGGCGGGTGAAGCAACTGCTCGGCGAGTATCAGTTCAAATGTTCGGTGGTGGATTCGGCCCTCTACAAGTGCGCGCTGCCGGGAACAAAACCTGTTAGCGCCCAGAAGGATGCCTATCCTTACTCGGGCCAGATGGACCTGCTGAAGCGCGCCGCCGAACGCTGCCACGCCTGGGGAACGGACAAGGTTCGCGGCTTCACCTTCTGGCGCGTATCCGAGCCGGAAAAAATCTATTCGCGCGTTTCCGAAGAGCTGTCGAAGGCCGCGGAGGTGGCCCACGGGGAAGGCGTGCGGCTGGTGATTGAGAATGAAGAATCGTGCAACGGCGGAACCGGGCACGAAACCGCCGCGATTCTCAAAAAGACGCCGGCTTCGATTGTGGGCTTCAACTGGGACGTGGGCAACGGCTACACGCACGGCGAGGTGTCATACCCGGACGGCTATGACGCGCTCGACAAGAGCCGCATCTGGCACCTCCACCTGAAAGGGATGCAGTGCGGCCCGGGCGGCAAGCAGTGCCACGAAACCTTTGCCGACGAGGGCGTCATCAATCTCGCGGGCCAGTTGCGGGCGCTCGCTCGTGCCCACTACGACGGAACCATGTCGCTGGAATGCGAGTTCAAGGCCCCCGGCATGACCCACCAGCAGACCACCGAGCGTTCCATGCAAGGCCTGCTGCGAGTGGTCAAGAAAGCCCTGGCGTAGGCAAGCTGCGCCGCCGGCCGCTTTCCCAAGCGGACCCCGCCACGGTGGGTCAGCCAGCACTCGATTCCTGTATCTCAGATCACTTAATGGTGAGCGTCACCGTCGCTCTCTGTGTAAAACTGCCGGCGGTGGCGGTGATGGTCAGCGTTGAAACTTCCGGCGGCGGTCCACCAGAACCAACCGTGTTATTACCTCCGCCGCAGGCGGCCCAGGTCACAACCAGCAGGGCCACTGTGGCGAACATTAAGCCTCGCGCGGCACTGCGACGCCAGGGATCTCTTGCATTGCACGCCACCAGTAACAACAGCATCAAAAACGTTGCCCAGAAGATGAGCAGAGGTTTTGTGAATACGAAGGGCTTCGTCCCGCCAAATGGCAGTGCGGAAGAGCGTGCCGTCGTCTTGACCGTCAGAGTTGCCGAAGCCATGTCCGACCCGTCCAGGGCCAGCGAAGCGGGTGAGATTTCACATGTTGCGTTGCTGGGCGCGCCCGTACAGGCGAGCGTGGCAGCCTGGTTGAATCCGCCAACCGGCACGACCGAGACTGTGGCTGATGCGGAGGCGCCTGCGGCCACTGTCAAAGAGGTCGCCGAAACGGACATCTGGAAGTCCAGAATGTTTGTAACGGCAGAGGCGGAATTGTTTGCCAGGTTTGAATCCGATTCGGTTGCTGATACACTGGCTTGGTTCGTGATTGTATTGCCTGTGCCGGGTGCATTGACGGTTGCTGTGATTGTCACCATTGCGGAGCCCGGCGAGAGCAGCGAGCCAAGGTCGCAGCTAATCGAACTCGTTCCCTGGCAACTGCCCTGGCTGGCTTTCGCCGAGACGAACGTGAGTTCTGCAGGCAGCATGTCCGTCACGGTCACGCCCGTGGCATCTATCGGTCCTTCGTTAAGAACGGAAATCCTGAAAGTCTGATTAGTTCCCGCGGCGAGGGTGTTGTTAGACGGCGACATTCCGAGCGCGAGGTCTACTTTCGTCGATGTGGGGCTCGCATTCAGTAAGATGTTGACCTTACCGGAACTCCCGTCAATCCCCACCAGGTCGGGTAAGTTGTCACCATTAAAATCCGCAGCGGCCTTGACCCCGACAATTGCGCCTGGGAAGGTGTCCGTTAGCCGCGAAAAAGTCCCGTCTCCACGGCCGAGCAGAATGGCAGGGTATACGCCGGGCGTACAATTCGTCCGGTCGAAACAAAACGCCGTGTACCACCCGACCAAATCGAGCTTGCCGTCCCCATTGATATCGGTGGCCACCGCGACGGTTGAGAAAACGCCTAGGTCGATTGTGACTTCCGGCTGAAAGGTACCATCGCCGTTGCCCAGGAGAAGATCCACCCTGAGCGCCAGGTCCAATTTGCCGTCGCGATTGAAGTCGCCCAGCACGCCCTGCCCTCCTGCACTGAAGGGCAGGGGCGACTGGAAAGTGCCATCTCCGTTACCCAGCAAAACTCCTGAGGGGGCAGCGGTTGATTGATCCAGCGCGATCACGTCCAGATTTCCGTCGTGATTGAGATCGGCAAGGAGGACCGACACCGGCGACGGGCAGGGCTGATAGTCCACGGCTGGCTGGAAGGTTCCGTCCCCAATGCCCAGCAAGATACTCAGATCGCCATCGATGGGCGTGGCGGTCTGGGAGTTAGCGGCATTGACCACCGCCAGATCGGGCTTGCCGTCACCATTGAAGTCGCCAGCCGCAATTGAGTATGGAATCTTTCCCGCAGTGTAGTCTACGGCGGCCTGGAACGTGCCATCGCCCTTGCCCAAGAGGATGCTGACGGTGCCGTCTATTGCTTGAAGCGCGATGCCCTGGTTAGCGACAGCCAAGTCGAGCTTGCCGTCGCCGTTGAAGTCGCCGACCGCAATCGAATTTGGGCTTTGGCCGGCAGGGTAGTTCACGGCGGCCTGGAAGGTGCCATCGCCCTTGCCGAGCAGGATGCTCACGTTGCCCGGGTTGGTGGTTGTCCCGTCGCCAGCGTTCACGACCGCCAGGTCCGGCTTGCCGTCGCCATTAAAGTCGCCTGTGACTATGGCAACCGGGTTAATTCCCGCAGCATAGCTAATCGCATTGCTGAATTCGACTGCTGCCGCCACAGGCGGACGACAGAACAGCCAAAACAGCACGGCTGTGGAAACCAATAGACAAATTGAAATTGAGTGGTAGCGGCCGCTGCCCTTCATCGAGCACCTCCCCAGCGGATATCTCGACGCTGATTGGCCTTACTTTGGTCAGTTTTTCGCATTGCCACCATTGACGTGTCAATGGCCAGCCACGCTCTAATTTCGCTCCTGCTCATAACGAGGTTTGTGGTTGATGAAATGGGACTTAGAGGGTCATATATCTTACGAGTTGAACCTGTGGTAGACTTGCGTCAACAACAGGGTGGCCAAGTCCATGAATGCGGACTCTAGAGCTGCGGCGGGGGCGGCGCGGTTCGGCGTGTTCGAGGCTGATCTCGACGCCTGTGAGTTACGTAAGCAGGGAGTTAGAATCCGGCTGCAGGACCAGCCGTTTCAGGTCTTGCGCATTCTTCTGGAACGAGCAGGCGAGGTTGTGACCCGGGACGAACTGCGGCAAAGAATCTGGCCTGCCGACACCTTCGTAGACTTCGACCACGGGCTTAACAACGCTGTCAAGCGGCTGCGCGAAGCTCTGGGCGAGTCGGCTGATGTTCCCCGCTACGTCGAGACTGTGCCCCGGCGTGGATACCGTTTCATCGCGACGGTAGAAATGATCCGACCGTCTGGGAACGGAACCGAGCCGCTTAAGAACTGTGCCCCCGCGTCAGCGCCCGTCCTCTCATCGAGTGCATTCCCAATGGGGCTGGCAGCTACCCTGCAAGTCTCCCGGAAGCGGCCGACCCTGCAAACATGGCGGCTTGCCGTGGTGGCGGCGCTGGTTTTATTCCTGGCGTTATTGATCGCCCTGGATGTAGCTCGCGTGCGGGAGCAATTGTTAAAGGCTGTTGGGGCAGGCCGTGAATCGCCTCAGCGAATCCAGTCCATCGCTGTGCTGCCGTTAACCAATCTTTCAGGCGACCCCGCACAGGAATACTTCGCCGATGGCATGACTGAGGAATTGATCACGGACCTTTCCCAGATCGCAGCCTTGAAGGTGATCTCACGGACTTCAGTGATGCGGTTCAAGAAGACTGATAAGTCCATGCCGGAAATCGCGCGCGAACTCGGGGCGGATGCGCTGGTCGAGGGGACGGTCATGCGATCCGGCGGCCGCGTGCGGATCACCGCCCAGTTAATTAACGGGACCACCGACAAACATCTCTGGGGAGCAAGCTTCGAGCGCCGCGCTGAAGATGTGATGGCCTTGCAACGGGAAGTGGCGCGGTCAATCGCCGAGCAGATCCAGGTGACGTTGACGCCGCGGGAAAGTGGTATTTTGGCCAGCGCGCGGCCGGTAAGTCCGGAAGCTCACGACGCTTATCTTGCAGGTCGCTTTTATTTGAGTAGATCAATCGATCAGGAATTGCGGAAAGGCCGGGAGAAGTCCAGCGAAGAGGCATTCCAAAGAGCCGTCGGGTATTTCAAGGAAGCGGTTCGGGATGACCCCGGCTACGCTCGCGCCCATCTGGGGTTTTATGAGGCTCTGAGCTCACCACAGGTCCCGCACTTGGATCTACTCCCCAGAGCCAAGGTCGAGGTTGAGAAGGCGTTGGCGCTGGATGAGACGCTTGTAGAAGCTCATTTGGCCAAGGCTCTCTTGCTGACACAATATGAGCATGACTGGAGCTGGTCGAGTGCGGGCAAAGAATTCCAACGGGCGGTGGAGCTGAACTCAAACTCTGCATCCGCTCATGGCGGTTATTCCGACTATCTCCTGGAGATGGGGCGGCGGGATGAAGGCCAGAAAGAGAGGGGGTTGGAGCGGCAACTCGAGTCTGATGATCCAACCGCTCCCAATTTCGGCTCTGAGGACCAGGTCGAACAAATGCGGGACTACCTGGACAAGACAAAATCCACAGACGCCGGGTGGCACTGGTATTTGGCGAAGTGTCTGGAAGCCTCTGGGAGAAAGGACGACGCCATTCGGGAATGGGAGAGGACGATGGCCCTGTCTGGCTTTCCCGTGCTTGCCGATGCGCTAACAGACGGGTTCGCCAATGGCGACTTTAAGACCGCCCTTCGCGAATGGGTCGGTGGGCTGGAAGAGGAGGCCAGGCACAGATACATTCCGAGGATAGTGCTGGCGATGGTTTATGTCGACTTGGGCGACCGGGACCATGCTTTCGCCTGGCTAGACAGAGCCTACGAGGAGCGCAATTTCCTGACGGCGTATCTCAAGCAGGAACAAGCCTGGGATCCCATTCGCTCAGACCCGAGATTCAAAGACCTGGTTCGCCGCGTCGGGCTACCGCCTTAACCACCCAGCCCCGCGATTCGTGCCTTAGGGTGCGCTCTGGCCGTCGGGTTTCGACTGCCCATGGCTGCTACCGATCTTCGCCCCAATCACTTCGCCCGACACGATGATTTCCACTCGGCGGTTTTTCTGCCGTCCTTCCGCGGTGCTGTTATCCGCAATCGGCATAGCTTTACCGAGCCCCACGGCCGAAATCGTGTTCTGGGCCAATCCCTGCCCGATGAGATAGCCGCGGACCGCCTCAGCGCGCTGCTCGGAAAGCTTCTGGTTGAATTCATCGCTTCCCACGCTGTCGGTATGACCTTCCACTTGGAGAACCAGCCCGGGATGCGATGACACGATTCCTGAGAGCCGGGCCAGCCGCTCGCGGGCTTCGGGGCGCAGGTTGTATTTCCCGGTGTCGAATAACACATCGGCCATGGTCACCACCAGGCCTCGCGGCGTGTCGCGGGTTTCGAGAACCGCGTTGAGTTGGTCCAATAACTGGGCGCGAAGGGCTTGGGCTACCTGTCGGGCGCGTTCGGCGTCCTGCCGGGCCGCAGCTTCCTTCTCCGCCAAGACTTGGGCTTGCGCCCGGGCTGCCGCTTCCTTTGCCGCAATGGCTTCGGTTTCCGCCTTCAGTTGCGCTTCTCTGGCTGCCGCCAGCTCCGCCTGACGCTGGGCCTCCTCGTCGGCCTGGCGTTTGGCTTCCGCCGCTTGCGCCGCTGCCTTTGCCTCGGCTTCAGCTCGGGCCTTCGCGGCTGCAGCCTGGCTTGCCTGTTCGATCCGCTCGGCTTCCTGGCGCTTTACGGCCAGGGCGCGAGCGTCCTCTGAAAACTGCACCGTCTGCCTCGCCTGCGAGATGATCTGCTTCCTGCCTGCCTTCCTGGCCAGCAGGTTCTCTGACATTTTCAGGCTGCTCTCTGCCTTAGTGAAGATTTCCGGGGCGTACTTTTCTGCGTCGCGGGATTTGGCGATCTCCACGGAGTTTCTTGCCTCGTACATCTCCAGCGGGACGTGCTTGAGGTCAAGCGAGAGTGCCAGTGGGTTCCCTAGTTTCTCATACTGGCCGCGCTCCAGGAGAGGGTAGTCCTTAACTTCAAAGATTTTGCCCTTGGTGGATTTACCAGGCTGGTTCTCGAGGACAATCAGTTCACTGGGGCGACTGACCGCAAAATAGGGTTCGGCGGTGACAAACAGTGAGAAGGTCTGAAACTGCGTGGTAGCCTTGATTTGGCCATTCCCGGCCTTGCTGGCCTGGATTTCTCCCAGATTCATGGTGCGGCCATCCGGTGACGCAGCCCACAAGACATAGGTGAGGAATTCGCTGGCGAGTTGCTCGGGCCGAATCAGGCCTGTGATGGCGACCTCAATATCTGTTACGCCCTTTTTGGCCTCAATCCTGGCTTCTCCGTTGGCGCCTGGCATAAGCCGAGTGCCAGCCAGATCAACTCGGGTTGCTCCGCCGCCCACCTCATAGCCAACAGCCTTTATGGGCCTTCGAACCAGCGTGTTCTCCGGTGCAGCCTGCTGCTGGCCCGCGACGGCCAGTGCTGGCAGTAACAAAGCTACAAAGCCGATCAAAACCGCACGAGCACTTTTCCTATTGGGTGCGGCTTTCGGTTCCATATATTCCTCCCATCACCGCTCCGAGCGAACGGCTGCTTACCAGTCGCGGAATGCTATCCCACAACCTTTAAAATTACAAGTAATTGTCCTCGATTGGTGATGTCAAGCTGCTTGTGTAAAAAGGTGGAGGGTGCGGTTTTTCCATTGAGACTTCTCATTTATTCCATTGAAGATGGCATAGATGATGCGGTCGAGGCTTTCGACGTTGACGAAGCAGACCATGGGCCGGGTGCGGCGACGGACTTCCACAAAGCAGCGCTCGATGGCGTTGGTGGTGCGCAGCTTGCGCCAGAGATGCCGGGGAAAATCGAAAAAGGTCAGCAGTTCC
>DASTAW010000016.1 GCA_035712365.1 Terriglobia bacterium | reverse complement strand
TGCTGACATTGCTGGCGCTGCCCCAGAAGGCTGCGTGCGCCTCGCTCAGCTCCACGGTGTGGCCGCCAGGATCGCTGCCCACGTAAACCTTCTCCGTGCTGTAATCCAGATACCACGAGCCCGGCCCAACGGCGGAAAGGCTGGCAACGCGCTTGAGAGGCTTCGAGTCAAAAAACAGGTCCTCGGGGTACATGCACGCCGGATGCTGCGAATCGCAGACGCCGCGAGGCGAAGCCAGAGCTGTAACGCCGTTGGCCTGGGCTTCCCACACGCCTGATGAAGCGGAGCGCCACGAGGAAGGATCGATGATCGCCGCGCCAACCAGCGTCGCCCCGCTTTGGCCGGAAAAGATATCCCCATCCTTCGGCACCACGCTTTGCATCCGGTACACACCCGGACTCAGCACGAAAGTTGTACTCGTGGGATTAGCTTTGACGGCAGCCCCTATGTCGTCGCCTGGGCTGAGTTGAACACCGGCCGGCTGCGGTGTTCCGCTCGACGTGCTGCCCGAGGTTCCACCCGACGTGCCGCTCGACGTCCCCCCCGAGGTGCTGCCAGACGCGCCACTCGAGGTACCCGATGTTCCGCCGGACGTACTGCCGGATGTGCCGCCCGATGTACCACCCGATTGCGGTGCGACTACTTTCACGGTAACGGACACCCTGCTGGTACCCCCGCTGCCTTTCACGGTCAGAGTGTAGGTTGTTGTCTGCTTGGGATTGATCGTAGCAATGCCCTGGGCAGGCACGGCCCCGATGCCTGGCTCCAGATCCATGGTTGTACCGTTTTGTGAGGACCAACTTAGTTTGGACGACTGTCCTGAGGTGATTGAGGTCGGCTGAGCGAGCAGGCTTAGAGTGGGCGCAAGGCTGCTTTGGCACCCACTTCCGCCATTAGCGCAATTTGAACTAGTCTGAAGCGTTGCGACACCCGCTCCGCATCCGGCAATCACAAGACACGATAACGGGACGAAACCAAGTGCGACGACCGCAGATAGACCTTTCCCCTTGATGAAACTCAGTAATCGTGAATACACCCTTCCCTCCTGATAGTTACCTGTATTTCTGGATCGTCCTGTCAAGGCGTGGTAATGATCTTCGTTGGGAGAACTTCATCTTGAGCAACCCTGGGAAAAGGACTACCTGAAAGCCATAGTAGGCTTCGCTTTTACCAAGATCTACGTACGTTGTCAAGGAAATTACTTAGGGCAAAATACGTATGTATAACCCCTGTGGCTACTTCTATTTAGGAAACTGCAAGACGGCCTGGTCAGAAAGCATCCCGGAAGTAGATGGTCCAGAGTAATGTTTTTGCAATTGGGTAAATCGGCTCCCGCTCAACGGCGAGAGACAGCCTCCATCAAGCGTCAGGAGAAAAAGAAGCAGACTTCGGATCACAGCAACAACTGGTTTGAAATCTGCACGACCATCCCGGAGAGAATTGGCGCCGAGGCAACTGCGTGCCCATGGGAGCCAGTGCGTGAGTGGTGAACGAAAATCGCGGGCAAATCTTAAACAGACTCTTCCAGCAAAAACCCAGGCGGAGCCTCTCAACGTTTCGCTCGCAAAAATTCCACCACTGTGAAAATTTTTACCTGTGGCGAAGAACGCTGCCCAACCCACAGTTACATAACTCATCCGTGTTGAAAGGCTTATGCGAAATCGTAGAAACGGAACTCCATTTGCAAGTTACAGACCTGTTACAGGATGCGGGGAAATCAAATTGATCTGACAGCGCGCCAAAAAGAATCCATCAGACCTGTGCGGGCATCCTAACTGAAGAACCGCCAGAATGGAACAGCAGGGCTGGCGGGCAACCAGAATTGGATAGTGCGTATCTTACGTGCCATCGTGCAGGTAAGCTTGTGCTACCGACCAGACAGCCGGGAAGCACGGATCGGGCAGGTTCAATAAGATTCGCGCCTGGGCCTTAGACTTCGAATTGCTCGACCGACGTTCTGAGGGACTTACGAAGACGAGGAACGTTGAAGCTAAAGTGCTTCGGAGCTGGCATTGGCATTAAAAACGATCAACTGCGCGGCGCTGAAGTGATGCGGCTTGCAGCAGAGGTAGGTGCGTGAAAACCGGCAGTTTTCACGCACCCGGAGCCATAACGACCAACGCTTGGAAACGGAGAGAACGTCATGGCCTTGAAAAAGTTTACCACACAGTATTTTCACTCACAATTTCCTCATTCAAGCGATATTCCCGGCATAGGACGACCGGGAAATTGCGATGTCGGAGTGCTCCCCCAGGCCGTTCCGCACAACTGTCCACCGACCATTGGCCACCTCAGAAACGAGTGTCCTGGGACTAAGGGACGCGCTTAATCGAAACAAAAGAATACGTTGCTGCCAGCAACAGTACGATAACTCAAGTTCAGGAGTCCGGGCATGGGTCCACGTAGAAAGAACCTGATTATGGTAGCTGCCTTGCTTGCCTGCTTCACTGGCATCAGCGTGACGGGTCTGCTGGCAGGCCAGAAGAACGCCAGGAGTTCACCGCCCCCCGACAAAACTTCACCTCCTCCCGATCAGATCAGCGAGGCGCTGAGCCATGGCGTTGACAAGCTCCCTGCTACGGCAAACTCCGGCCAACCGGAATTGCAGCGGCGGGACCCTCGCTATGAAGTGGACAGCGGGGACGTGCTGGAAATTGATTTCCCCTTCACGCCTGAATTCAATCAGACGGTGACGGTCAATCCCGATGGCTATATTTCCCTTCGAAATGCAGGGGGAGTCCACATCGGGGGTGAAACGGTACCCGAGATCGAGGCGGACATCAAGAAAGCTTACGGACAGATTCTCCACAATCCTGAGGTTTCGATCACTTTGAAACAGTTTCAGAACCCATATTTCCTTGCTCTGGGACAGGTTAACCGTCCTGGAAAATACGATCTGCGCGGTGCGACTACAGTAGCGCAGGCCGTTGCCATCGCGGGTGGCTTCACTGGGAAAGGAAGGCGCAATGACATCATCCTCTTTCGCCGGGTTTCCGATAACTGGGTTTCTGCGACCAAAGTCAATTTGAAGCAGATGCTGTCTTCAAAGAGCCTGGCCGAAGACCTGCAATTGCACCCGGGAGACATGATTTACGTTCCCCAGAACACTCTGTCGAAGGTCAAGCCTTTCATTCCACTTCCCTCGCTGAGCTATTACCCGCACTGATAAGGACACTTAGACCAGGAGACTTGTGATGGAAGCACAGAGCATCACGCCATACCAAAAGAGCCCGTTGTTACATACACAGCGTGCTCCGAACACCACGCGGGAGGTGCTGGGGATTCTGTTCCGCAACCGGCGCGTGGTGCTGGTTGCCTTCCTGGCGACATTTGCGGGCGTGGTCCTCGCAGTGGCGTTGTTCGGCATTAAGTACCGGGCCGAAACCGAGATCCTCGTCAAGCACCAGCGAGGAGACAATGTGGTATCGACGGACGAAGGGTCGGACCGGCTGGAGAGCGACGACAACGCCAGAGAGCGCGAAATCAATACCGAGGTGGCGCTGCTTCAGAGCAGCGACTTGCTTCAGCAGGTCGTTAAGGAATGCGGCCTCGATTCCACGCAGCGCCACTTCTGGAGCGGCTTGCTTCCCTCGTGGGGGGATCCCAGCTCCAAGACGGCAAAGGCCGTCGCAAGGCTGAGAAAACATCTTGAAATTCAGCCTCTGCCGGATTCCAATATTATCCAGGTCCAGTACACTTCCCATCACCCAGGTGAAGCTCAGCAGGTCTTGCAGAAACTTGATGAGCTTTACATTGCCAAGCACGTGGACGTTTACCGCCCGGCCGGCGCCTCCGATTTTTTCCAGAAGCAAACGCAGCACTACCAGGAAACACTGCACAACGCCGAAGCGGAGTTGGCCAGCTTTAACACTCAGCAGGACGCGCCCGACCCCGAGGCTGAGAAAAGTCTGGTTCTGAAGCAGGCAAGCGAATTCGACGGACAGTTGCAACAGACTCGGGCAGAGATCGAAAGCACCCAGCAGCAGATTCGGGCCGTCACGGCTGAATTAGCCAGAACTCCGTCGAGGATAACAAGGCAGCAAACAACGGGGCAGAACCCACAACTGATGGCGAGCTTGAAATCAACGCTGCAGAACCTCGAAATCCAGCGGACGGACCTGCTGTCAAAGTATCAACCCAGCTACAGACCGGTGCAGGAAATCGAGAAACAGATCGCTCAGCTTAAGGAGAGTATTGCCGCTGCGGAGAAGTCTCCGATGCGGCAGGACACCACGGACCAGAACGAGACTTACCAGATGCTGGAATCGGACCTGGCGCAAGCCAAAGCGAAACTTGCGGCGCTGCGCGCGCAAGCCGCCGCCATGGTTCCGGTGGTCAGCACTTATTCCCGCCAGGCGATTCTGCTGGACCAGAAGCAGATCAAGCAGCAGGACCTGCTGCGCAACGTTAAGACCGCGGAGCAGAACTACCTTCTGTACCTCAACAAGAGCCAGCAATCGCAGATTTCAGACGCGATGGATCGCAAAAGGATCCTCAACGTCAGCGTCGCCGAGACCGCCGCGATGCCTTCCCTGCCGGTTAACTCGCCAGTCGTGTTCATACTGGCAGGCGGGGTTCTGGCGCTTATCATCAGCATGGGCTGTGCCTTTGGGGTGGACTACCTGAACCCGTCGTTTCGAACTCCGGATGAGGTGATCCGCTATCTGGAGGTGCCGGTACTCGCAGCACTCCCCAACAATGGCGGTTCCTCGAGGATTTCCATGGCCGGGGACATAAGGCGATGGTCGCTGGGGGGCGCATCTACCGGCAGCGAAGGGCGACGTGAATTCCCAGAGGAGAAAGAAAGCGGCAGTTAGAGAGCACCCTTATGTTCCTACGATATTACGGGTTGCGTGAACAACCCTTCAGCACGACCCCGGACCCTCGATACCTCTACATGAGCGCTTCGCACCGCGAGGCGCTGGCCTCGCTGATCTATGGCATCGAGACGGGCCGGGGCTTCGTCAGTCTGATTGCCGAGCCAGGGATGGGCAAGACAACGCTGCTCTTTCAGCTTCTGGACCGGTTCCGAAATTCTGCCCGTACCGTCTTTTTGTTTCAGACGCAGGGGGACACGCGGGAATTCCTGACGAACCTCATCTCGGACCTTGGCCTTGTTCCCGATGATCGGGATGTGAGCGCTTTACAACGACAACTGAACGATATCCTCATCCAGGAAGCACGCCTGGGAAGGCAGTTCGTTTTGGTCATAGACGAAGCGCAGAACCTTGAAGACGCCGTACTCGAATCGGTGCGGATGCTGTCGAATTTTGAAACCTCGCGATCCAAGCTGATGCAGATCGTGCTGGCGGGACAGCCGGGTCTCGCGGACAAGCTGGCGCGGCCTGACCTGGAGCAACTGATGCAGCGCGTTTCGGTCATTTGCCGGCTGAAACCGTTCAACAGGCAAGAAGTCGCTGACTATATCGATCACCGCCTAAGAATAGCAGGACACCACGGAGGCCGACTGTTTACGCCGGAAGCTATTGCGATGATCGCCGACCTGAGCGAGGGCATTCCGCGCAACGTTAACAACATCTGCTTCCATGCCCTATCACTCGGATATGCCAAAGGCCAAAAGGCAATTGACGGTGCAGTCATAGAGGAAGTGTACAGTGATCTGGAGTTGGAGACCCTCAGGAAAACCCGCGAGGCCGTGCCGAACACGCGCCGCGAACCGGCAAACGAAGCCCGAGGGCTCGAAGGAGTAACCCTGAATGGCGGCCGGCGGGTGCGAGCAGACAGAGGGCAGTTCATCAGAGGAGGCAGATATTCCCCCCCGACGTTTCCCGGCATGGTCGGAGGGGGATGGCCCAGGCGCCAGGCGCCGCGCTGGCCGTTCTGGGCCCTCACTTTGCTGATGTTGATCTTGGCAGGAGAATTGTTCTGGGCGCAGTTGCCGGTCTCCACGCGGAACAACATTGCCACGCATCTCATTGCAAAGACGGTCGGCGCAGCCAAAAACATCGCTGGCAGTCACAGCTCGACCACCACGAATGGTTCGTCTGAAACGCCGCAGACTCAAACCATCGCGACCCCTTCAAACGCGCGCGGAAACGACGTCCCGGAACCGGTAAGAAAGGGCGCGGTTGAAGCGGCTGGCCCGGCCAATATTGAGGCCGCAAAGCCTGATACATCCGAAGCGGATAACCAGCAGGAAAGCACGGCGGCATCGGGCGCCGGCGATACAGGTGGGGCCGCAGCAGTCGGCCCGGTTTCGGCTTTGACCGGGGCAGCACCCGGCGCCAATGGGGACGGCGCGCCGGCGGATGGCTCCGCCTCGGCGCCAACGGGAACAATCGTCATCGAATCCAATGTGCGGGGCGGCATTGTCACCATTAACGGAGAATCGAATCCGGGTTGGCGGACGCCCCACTTGTTTGATTTGCCGCAGGGCATGTATCGGATTTCAGTATCCCGCGACGGCTATGTGACCTGGTACAAGGTGCTGCAAGTTACCGCCGGAAACAAGCGGTGGGTCACGGCAGATCTGCAGTTGCCGCGGGGCGTCATCGTCATTGACACAGAACCACCGGGGATGCAGGTCTTCATCGACGGCAAGGCTTATGGGCCAAGCGAGGTCCAGGCGGCGCTCGACGCCGGTGAGCACGAGTTCAAGGTTGTCCCGACGGGAAGCAGGCGCCCTTTCGAGGGAAGCTTTGTCCTCAAACCGGGAGATATCCTGACGCGGAAGGTCCGCTGGCCGGCGCAGGTTCCGCAGCCGACGGCGGGCAATATCTCGCCTGCCCAGAAGCTGAAGCCCAACGGAAAACCGCTGAAAGAGAGAGAACAATCGTGAGCAGGAATTTCGAGCTGTTAGAACGCGCATCAAAAGAGTGGGATTCGTTCACATTCGAGAGGGAGCCCCTGCCGCGCGCGGAACGAGTGTCACCGCCGCCGGACGCCAGCACGCTGTCACGCGAGGAACTGATTAAGCTTGTCCAGAGAATCTTTCTGCTTGACCACAACCGGCGAAAAATGGTGGTGTTCACGGCCGTTGAGAACAGCACGGGATGCACTTCAATCTGCGCCGGGGCCGCGGAAGCCCTGGCGGCCCAGGTAGAGTCGCCTGTGTGCGTGATGGACGCCAACCTGCGGCGGCCTGCGCTTCACCTCTGCTTTGGCATGGAAAATCTGCGAGGGCTCACGGACGCCGTGTTCAAGCCCGGCCCGATCAGTCAGTTTGTCCAGAAACTACCCGGCAGCAATCTCTGGCTTCTGCCTTGTGGGTCAATGGCGCCACAACTGAGCGCGGGCATGAAGGCTGAACATTTGCAGGCGCGGATAAAGGAATTGCGTGGCGAGTTTGCCTATGTCCTGATCGATTCACCGCCGGTGAGCGAGCATACCGACGCTATCTTGCTGGGCAAATTGACAGACGGGGCCGTCCTGGTCCTGGAGTCTAACGCAACGCGGCGGGAAGTTGCGCGAATCGCGAAAGAAGATTTGGAAGCTGCTCAAGTGCGCGTGCTGGGTGCAGTCCTGAACAAGCGCACATTTCCGATTCCCCAGTTCCTTTACGACAGAGTCTAGGGGCCTGGGGGCTGCCCCGCGCGACGCGCAGGGCAAGAGTACCTGAGGGTAATACAAGCTAATTGAGTTTTCAGGGTCTCGGAATGGGACTCAAGGGGCGGAGCTATGCAATTGCGAAGCTATGCTGACGAAATGAGCCAGGTATACGCAGGAGCGCGGCTCCTGCCGGCGCCTAACGCCTGGTTCGCGGTACACACCCGCTCAAAGTGCGAGAAGAAGGTCGCCTCTCAGCTTGATGATTTGCAGATTAAGTGTTTCCTGCCGATCGTCCAAGAAATCCGAAGCTGGAGCGACCGCCGCAAGGTTATCGACCAACCCCTGTTTCCGGGGTATGTGTTCGTCCGAATTCCCAGTGAAGACAGGGTGCGCGTTTCGGTGCTCAAAACCACTGGCGTGGTGGGGTTTGTGGGCGTGCAGGGGCAAGGCATCCCGATCCCTGACCCTGAAATTGAGAACATCCAGGCCTTGCTTTCCAGCAGGGTCCCTTTCGAACCGCATCCCTTTCTGTGCGTTGGGCAGAAAGTCAGGATTCGAGGCGGTTACCTCGATGGCGTCGAAGGAATCCTGGCTGCCAAAAATTCCGACTGGAGCGTGGTGATCTCCATAGACTTGATCCAAAGGTCGCTTGCGGTCCAGGTCAGCGGATTCGACCTGGAACCGGTCCGGTAGCCTGAAAACATCAACCTGCTCTGTGTTTCATCGCGTCACGCAAGAGCTCATCGTCAATATCTAATGAAAAGGGAGAACAGCCAATGAACAAGCGGAAAGGTACCCGTCAGTACACTCCAGAAAATTTGAAGATTGCAGTCATAGGAGTTGGGCACGTTGGATTGCCAACTGCATTGTGTCTGGCGGAATTGGGCTGGGAAGTAGTCGGCGCTGATCAGGACGAGGAGAAGATTCGCCACATGAAAGCCGGGAAGAGTCCTTTTTATGAGCCCGGGCTGCAGACGCTCCTGACCCGGCACCTTGCGACCGGAAAGTTTAGCGTCACCAGCGACGTTGCCAGCGCCATCGATGCAGCCACCGTGTTGTTCATCTGTGTGGGTACGCCCCAAGGCGAGGACGGAGAGGCCGACCTTTCCCAGATTGAAGTGATTGCGCGCCTTATTGCTCAACACCTGAACGGGTACAAGCTCATCGTGGAAAAGAGCACCGTACCCGCAGTGACCTCGTTGTGGATTAAGCGCACCATCCTGCGCTTTGCGATGGCGCAGCGGCGGTCGGAGGCAGGCGGCCTGAACCAGTCCACAGCGCCTGCGGAGGTCGATGGGGTCCCACCTGCTCCGGCGTTTGATGTTGCCTCCAATCCTGAGTTCCTGCAGGAAGGAAAAGCTGTCGAAAATTTCTTTTGTCCAGACCGCATCGTGGTGGGCGTGGAAAGCGAGCGCGGGGAGGAAATCCTGGAAGCCATCTACCGGCCGCTAAAGCGACCGATGGTTGTGACCGGCCTGACGACAGCGGAGCTGATCAAGCACGCTGCCAACGCCTTCTTGTCAATGAAGATTTCGTACATCAATATGGTCGCCGACATCTGTGAGGCCGTAGGGGCAGACGTGAACATGGTCGCTGCCGGTCTCGGCCTGGATCCGCGCATTGGACCTGACTTTTTGTCCGCAGGGATTGGCTATGGCGGTTATTGTTTTCCAAAAGATCTCCGGGCGTTTGCCCGCCTCGCAGAAAAACATGGCGTCCGCGGCTCATTGCTGCGAGAAGTCGAACGAATCAACGAGGAGCGCGTTGACCGATTCCTGGACAAAGTCTACAAGGCCCTGTGGATCGTGCAAGAGAAAACCATTGGCGTCTGGGGGCTTTCGTTCAAACCCAACACCGATGACATTCGAGAGGCGCCGAGCCTGAGGATTGTGGAATCTCTCGTTAGGGATGGCGCCCGCCTCCGGCTATTTGATCCGCAGGCGATGCAGCGCATGCGGCAGGTACTTCCGGAACAGCCGGGCCAGATTACCTATTGCTCATCGCCTTATCAGGCGTGTGAGGGGGCCCACGCGCTGCTTTTGCTGACGGAATGGGAGGAGTTCCAATCCGTGGACCTGCAGCGGGTCGCAAGCCTGATGGAACTGCCCATCCTGCTGGACGGCAGAAATGCGCTCGATCCTGAAAAGGCAGCCCGAGCCGGACTTGAATACATCTCGATTGGCCGCAACAATACGCCTCCGATTCCCGAGGCATACCCGTCTCAGCTCAGCCCAATCGTGCAGGGGCTCGGAGTCAATGCACCGGCATGGAGATGACGTGCCCGCAGTCTCCCGGGGTCAGAACGCCCGGGATCCGACATCGCTGGTGATTGCAGGCGCGGGATTTCCTGGTTCGCATCCTTGCGACAGCACCACATCGAGGGCAAAATCCAGCCTGCTGAATTCCCTAATCGTTGATAAGCAGTTACTGCAACAGAACTGATTGTTTTTCGGTTGCGCGGCCTTCACGCAACCCGTCAGTTCGCTCGGCCTGACCTGCAGGGGAGGAGCAGCGGCAGCGACCGAGTGCAGCCCGTACCAGAGCCACCTTCTTCAGAAATGGAGCGGTATTTACCATGGGCACTGTGCGTCGTCAAATGCTTTTAACAATGCTCAAAGTTTTTGACCTTGCGGTCATGATCGCATCCTTTTTGCTGGCCGCCATGCCTGCCATGTACGAAAGCGGGCTGTCGGTCTCAGAATTCTTTTCCATGCGGATCAAGGTGCAGAACTTTGTTTTGTTCATGATCCTGCTGATCATCTGGCACATCATTCTGGCGTCCTTCAGCCTGTATGAATCCCGACGCCTGCTTACAAGCGAGTCCGACATCATGGACACGCTGAGCGCAACTACGCTTTGCACGCTCGCCGTGGGCGCCGCTGCCATGCTGTTCCACATCAGACTGGTCGGCGCGGCGTTCATCGTGGTGATGTGGGGCGCCAGCACCACGGCGATCATGCTAAGCCGTTTAATTCTTCGTTACTTTCTCCATCACCTTCGCAAGCGCGGGCACAACCTGCGCCACGTGCTGGTCGTAGGGACCAATCCACGTGCGGTGCAATTTGCTCAAAGGATTGAATCCAGGCCCGAGCTTGGGTACCGGGTGATCGGCTTTGCTGATGTAAACTGGCCAGGAATCAAAGCCATGGAACAATCCGAAAAGCGCCTGGTTTGCGATCTCCAGGGCATCAAGGACTTCGTTCGAAACACTGTCGTAGATGAAATCCTGATAGCGTTGCCGCTGAGGTCCTTTTATGGCCAGTCTGCTAAAATCGCAGTCCTGTGTGAAGAACAAGGAATCGTTGTGCGCTTTCTTCCCAGGATTTTCAACCTGCGCAGGGCGCGCTCAACCGCTGAAGATCTTGCCGGTGACCCTTTGCTGACGCTGTCTACCGGACCGCTGGACGGGTGGCCGGTGTTTGTGAAGCGGACAATCGATCTGGCAGCTTCGACAGCGTTGCTGCTTGTTCTCTCACCCTTGTTGCTGATGACGGCCCTGCTGATCAAGCTTACATCGCCCGGACCCGTCCTTTTCCGTCAAAAAAGGCTCGGACTGAACAAGCGTCAATTCTGGATCTGCAAATTCCGGACCATGGTGCCCGACGCTGAACAGCGAATCGCCGAACTGGAAGATCTGAACGAGGTCAGTGGCCCAGTATTCAAAATCAAGAATGACCCTCGCCTTATACCGGTTGGCAAGTTCCTACGGAGCACCAGCATTGACGAATTACCGCAACTGTTTAACGTCGTTAAAGGCGATATGAGCCTGGTGGGGCCGAGGCCGTTGCCGCTTCGTGACTGTGACGGCCTTGAACAGGACTGGCACCGGCGAAGGTTCAGCGTCCGGCCTGGCATCACCTGCCTTTGGCAGGTAAACGGCCGAAGCTCCATACCTTTCGAAAAGTGGATGGAACTCGATATGCAGTATATCGACGAGTGGTCGTTGTGGCTCGACTTCAAAATCCTCGCTGGAACGATTCCTGCCGTGCTAAAAGGCTCCGGCGCCGCCTGACCTGTCGCCGAATGGCGCACGAATCCCGCCAGGACATGTGAAATGTTGAACCGGGAAATGGCATTGCCTCGGGTGGGTGTCTATCCGGACCGGATGACAAAGCAAATATGATTGGCTCTACGAACCTCTATTCGGACAGCCCATTACCAGGCCGCCCTGAGAACTCTGTAGACGAGTTTTTCCATGAGCACTCGCAGTACTGGAAGGACGTTTACCAGGCGGACACCCTGAGCGCCGTCATCTACCGCGAACGGCGATCTGCAGTGCTGTCGATGGTCCACAATCTCCTGTTGCCTGTCCGATCTCGCATCCTGGAGGTCGGCTGTGGCGCAGGTTCAACCAGTGTTGCCCTGGCGAGAAGAGGTTACAGGGTCAATGCTGTGGACACAGTCGAAGGCATGCTTGAGCTTACACGCCAGGCGGCGAATGAGGCCGTCGTGGGCGCGGATCTCGAGGTGAGTTCGGCAGACATATGTCAGTTAAGCTTTCCTTCCGGGTACTTCGCACTCGCTCTGGCCGTGGGCGTGTTCGCCTGGCTGGAACAACCGCGACGGGCATTGGCAGAATTGCATCGCGTCACCAGGTCCGGCGGCTACGTCATCATCACGGCCACTAACAGTTGGTGCCTTAATCAGGTGCTTGATCCCCTGTGTTTTCCGGGACTGCGACCCATGCGATGGCAGATTGCCGAAGTGCTGGAGAAGTTCAACGTCTGGAGACGTTCGCGCCCCCGCCAGCACAGGTATTCAGTTAAGCAAGTCGATGCACTTCTCAGCCAAACTGGCTTTCAGAAGCTGACGGGAAGGACTCTGGGATTTGGTCCGTTTACTGTCTTTAAGCAGAAACTGTTGCCGAACCGGGGTGACGTCAAGCTCCATCAGAAATTTCAAGCCCTTGCAGACCGCCGATTTCCGTTAGTTCGGTCCAGTGGCGTGGTTTATGTTGCCCTGGCGCAGAAACCTTAGCTCCTCTAAATAGCACCAGAACAGGAGTGAGAACTATGCAGATGCAAAAAGTAAGGGAAATGGTCCCGCCCGTAAGGTCCCATACGGCGGATTATCTAAAGCTTATAGGTGTCCCCGTTCTCTCCCCGTTGACCAGCCCATTCGACCCGGGATATGATCCTGCGACGCTCGAAAGCCACCTCGAACAGAGCTCTCACCTCTTCTCGATTCTGAAGATTTCCATGGCCTGCTGGATAGTGGCAAATGAAGGCGCCACCCGGAAGAAGGTGGCAGCGGCCAAACGCTATAAGGTGCCGACGGTCACAGGTGGAGGGCCGTTTGAAGTGGCCGTTGCGCAAGGTGCGCTCCCGGAATACATGGACCTGTGCGCCGATATCGGGGTCAACCGCATCGAGTGTGGCGAAGGGTTCACGGAAATGACGATCGTACCCAGCGAAATTATCAGGATGGCCGCGTTACGTGGCCTCGACGTTCAATTCGAACTCGGCAAGAAGCATACCGGTCCGTTCGCGGAAAACAACATCGGCGAACTTATAGACCAGGGCCGGCGCTGGCTCGACAGCGGAGCGCTCCAGCTTGTCGTGGAAGCAAGAGAAAGCGCCCGCGGCGTTGGCCTCTTCGATGAGGCCGGAAGCTTCAACGCGGGATTCGCCGACCGATTTGCCGAGGCGTTCGGGCTCAAGCAGGTGATGTTTGAGGCGCCCAACAAGCCCAGCCAGTTCGCGTTGCTCAATCATTTTGGCCGGGAGGTCCATCTTTGCAACGTCCGCCTCGAGGAACTTCTGCGGGTGGAAATCTACAGGCGAGGACTGCACTCCGATGCTTTTGCAGAGGCAAAACTACGCCCCGTCCGAAAGGTATAAATCTGCGCCGCCTGGGCCCGCGAAAATTCTATGCAAAAACAAGTCACCATCGATCTTGCTGCGATGGGCTATGGACCCGCAGACGAGGCAACTTTAAGCCTCATCGAGAATTGGGCAACTGAAACATCCCGAAGCCGGACTAAACAGCAAGAGCGCTGACTTTCTCAGGCGGAGCGGGCAAACCCATGACCTCGACTTCATTCCCGCTCACGTCAACGACTTGCGCGGCAGCTACGAGCCGCTGAGCGGCGAAATCATTGCATCGCGTGCTCCCGAAACCGGCCTTGCATTTGCCCCCAGTTCCACCGTCGATACCACCCAGCAGACATACAACCGATGCTGAAATTCGGAGATTCTTCCACGCCGGTCGTCGTGCTCAGATCCGACAGCCACGGCGGCTTGAACATCATGAGGAGCCTCGGCGGGCTTGGGGTACCCGTTTACAACGTGGATCCAAACCCCTGGGCGCCCGCATTTCGTTCCAGATATTGCCGGGGCCGGTTTCTGTGGGACATCGAGCGCCGCCCAGCAGAAGAGTCCCTGGAGTACATGGCCGCGGTCCGCAGGAGGATTGGAAGGCCCTGCATCCTGATTCCGACAACGGATCGAACGGCAAACTTTGTCGCAGACCATGCCGAAACGCTCGCGAAGGATTTCGTTTTCCCGCAACAACCGGCCGGCCTGGTGCATTCGCTTGCCAGCAAGCATGACATGTTCCAGCTCGCCCGGCGGCACGGCATTCCAACACCGGACGCCGTCTTTCCTGGTTCTCGTGAAGATGTATTGGTTTTCCTGGAACGGGCCCGCTTTCCCGTCATGCTCAAGGGGATTGATGGGCAGCGATTGTGGGAACGGACGGGGAAAAAGATGTTCATCGTCAACTCCAAAGAAGAGCTTCTGGAGCGCTACGATGCTGCTGAAGACCCGCACCGGCCCAATCTTATGCTGCAGGAGTATATCCCCGGCGGTGATGAAACCGTCTGGATGTTCAACGGTTATTTTAATGGGGATTCCGATTGCCTCGTCGGCTTTACTGGCAAGAAAATCCGTCAGTGCCCCGTCCACACCGGATCAACGAGCCTGGGAATCTGCCTCCCCAACCGGACGGTCGAGGAAACCACCAGACGCTTCATGAGGGCGGTGGGTTATCGAGGCATACTGGACATCGGATACCGCCATGATGCCCGGGACGATCAATACAAGGTCCTTGACGTGAACCCCAGGATTGGAGCTACGTTCCGCCTCTTCGTTGGCGAAAACGGCATGGACGTTGCTCGCGCGCTCTATCTTGACCTCACAGGCCAGGAAGTGGTGGCGACACCGTCAAAAGAAGGGCGGAAGTGGATCGTGGAGGACCTCGATCTGGTCTCGTCCTACCGCTATTTCCGCGAAGGTAGTTTGAGCCTGGTGGGCTGGATCCATTCCTTGCGGGGCATAGAAGAAGCTGCGTTCATCTGCTCCGACGATTTGCTCCCGGTTGCGGCAATGCTTGCCTCGCGGACCGCAGAGTTGATCAGACGGATCTTTCGGACTTGCGTTTCGAAGGCCCAGCGGCTCAGCCTCGGCCTGGGCAAGCGTGGACGCCACCTTTCCAGGGCACGGTCAGCCTAGCACCAGCCACTCCTTGCCTGACTGCAGCATGGAAGCCGGGTCGTGACAATCGACCTGAGCTGCTACTTCGATTTCTACGACTAACCATGGCAGATATCTTGAACACATCGTTGAATGAAGTCCTGGTTCCGGAGTCTTTGGGCCTGCCCGCCACCCGTCGGCACGTGCTGTGGGCCGGCGCCCGGGCATGGTCTCCGAAGGGAGCCATGGCTCTTCTCGACCAGGGCCTGATATCCGGGGCGAATTTCATTGTGGGAATCTTGCTGGCGCGCAATCTGGCGCCACACGAGTATGGGGCATACGCTCTCGCCTTTCAGGTTTTTCTGTTCCTCTCCGTAGGGTATTCGGCCATGGTCCTTGAACCGCTCAGTGTGTTCGGTTCTTCCGTTTATCGAGACTCGAATCGTGAATACCTCGGGGTTTTGCTTTGGGTACATGCTGTGATTGCTTCCGCTATCGTGCTGGGGCTTGGCGCATGCGCGTGGGTGCTGAGCATGGTCTCGCCCCGCAGCCATCTCACCGCGGCATTGATCGGCGTGGCAATTGCCTCTCCCTGCATGCTGCTATTCTCGCTCGCGCGCAGGGGCTTTTACGTTAAGCTCTCCCCCCGCCAGGCAGTCCTGGGAGCAGTTGGGTACTTTGCTGTCGTTATAGGCGGGTTGTCGCTGGTGTTCTACCGAGGGCGGCTTTCGCCGCTGGCAGCGTTCCTGCTGATTGCTGCTGGCGCTGGCGCTATGGCTCCGATGATGCTGGGACGGCTCGGATTCGCTCTGAAGCCGCAGCAGGGCCTGCTCAAATTGTCCGAGGTGGTCCGCCGGCACTGGGGTTATGGGCGCTGGGCCCTTGGAAGCGCTCTGGCCGTATGGTTTTCAAGTGCTGTCTATTTGCCGATTCTTGGGACCTCGCATGGATTGGCAGAAGCCGGGACTCTACAGGCACTGTCGAATTTCTCTTCCCCTATCGCCCAGGCATTCGTGGCCATGTCTATGCTGACGCTCCCGTATGCAGCAGGCGTCCATCATGCGAACAGTTCAACGGGCGCGCACCACCTGGCGGCAAAGCTTGCCATGATGTATGCAGGAGGAACAGTACTCTATTGGCTGATAATGGTTACCTTCCGCTGGCAGATCGTGGAACATCTTTATGCAGGCAAGTATCTGGGAATCGTCGGACTGGTCCCCTGGCTGGCCGTTTCATCGGTGCTTCGCATTTCGGCGACTTCACAAGCTATCATTCTGCGAGCGATGCATGCACCCTCGTTGGTTTTTACAGCCTATAGCGCAGCCAGCGTAGTCGATGTCGTGGCTGGTATCCCCCTCACATGGACGTTCGGACTTTGGGGGGCGATACTCGGAATGATCTCGTCGAGCGCGGTCGCGTTGATCGTCACGTTCGCTCTGCTTCATCGCCACACGTTTTCGCCCTTATGCCTGAAGCATTAAGATGCCCTCACCACGAAACGTGAAGGCAGCACTACACTCCGGGCCAAGATGAGACCCGGGGGAAACCACTTGAACACTGTTATCAAACAACGTTTGCTGGGCCGCGACGCCTCCCGCCCGCGCCGTAACGCAGCCCATGCCCCGGATGGAATGAATATCAGAACGGACATGATATTACGAGGATCAAATGACGTCCGCGAAAGAATTGCCTGCGCGCTTTGCGCGAGAACGCAGTCCGTGATCGTAGAGCGCTATGGGTATAACACTTCCAGGCTGGCGGTGTGTTGTTCGGGAGCGTGGAAAGGGAAAAGGCTGTTTGCGAAAATACTGCTCGCAGATCCTTATCCGGTTCCCCCGCGTTTTCGGGCACCCTGGGAGGCGCCCTCCCGCGACTCTGTGCCCGTAAGGGCCATAACCGAGCAGATTGATGCTGAATGGAACATGACGCTGAAAATGCTCAGGCTCTCGGGCGGCCGCTCGGTACCCGTGCCGATGGGGAGGTCGTTGTCAGCAAGGACCATCGTGTGGGAGGAAGCCGGGGGCATTTCCCTTGTCCGGGCCTTGAAGTGGTCGGGCTGGAGAAGCTCCATGGCGAAGGCTGGTGCCGAGGCCCTTTTAAAGGCAGGAAGCTGGCTGCGCGGCGTGCACGATGCCTCGAAGGAGGGAATGGAGGTCGTTGCAGCCCGTGACCTCATCCAAACCGTCATTGAATCATCACGGCAGAAGCAGGATGACGCCGGCCACTACGAAAGTGTGGCATCGAGAATCCTGGAGGGTTGGCTGACGAAAAGGGCAGCAGGCGACAGCTTCAAGGTACCGGTGGCGCTCACCCACGGCGATTTCTGCCTATCAAATCTTCTTTGGAACACGGCCGACAAGCAGCTTGCTGTGATCGACTTTGAGTTATCTGGTTTTCGGCCGACTTACTACGACCTCTTTGCATTGGTTGCCGATCTCCGCGCAATGCTCTTAAACCCGCTCATACCGAAATCGGTGGTCCACTCGTGGGAGGAGTCCTTCTGGCAAGGTTACGGACCGACCCCCACGGAAGTCCTGGAGTTTGTGAAAGCGCTGGCGCTGGCCAGGGTCTTTTACTATCACTTTTCGCGCCTGCTGACGCGGCGAGAACGGAAGGGCTGGATCGGCGGAATCAATGCGCAACTCTATCGAACTTTCCTGGAAGGCAGAGTAATTACCCAACGCTTGGATCTGCCGCCGGACCTTGACTGTTCCCATCGCAAGTAAAAACCATCTCCCGATGTATCTGCCACTTCCAGCAAATGATCAAACCTTACTAGGAGGACTAATGCCTGAGTCAGAACGACATCGACTCGAACTTGCATACATCCCGGGCCTGTACAAAAACGCTGCGCCCGGTGCCGATGCGCCGGAAATCGACGGTGCACGCCGCATGCGGCTGGAGATCGCCGAAGGACCAAGCAATAGCGCCAGTCAGTACCTGAAGAAGGCGGTCCAATTTTTCTACCGGCATGGGCCCGGTTTCGTGTTGCGGAAAGCCCTCTGGCGATACCAGTACACGCGTTTTCGACAGCGCTGTGACGCCTGGCACTCAGGTGGCGGCGCGAAGCCGATAACCGTGGGTTTTCTCGACCAGGAATTCGAGCTGCACCCATCAGTCAAGGGACTGAGCGAGGAAATCTTACTGCTGGGATCCCACGAGCCGATTTGCACCAGAGTTTATCTCCAGCATCTTCAAGAAGGCGACCACGTCCTCGACGTCGGGTCGAATCTGGGTTACTACCTGCTTTTGGCGGCCCGGGCTGTGGGCCCGGCGGGCCGGGTTTTGGGATTCGAGCCAGCCCCAGACGTCTTCACCATCCTGGAACGGAACGTGGCCCGCTCGCGACTGACGAACATACGGGTTTTTCCGTGGGCCATCAGCAACCAAAGCAAGGCCGTGGAATTTTACGGATCGGAAATACCCAGTTGGGGCAGCCTCATCCGTGAGCAGAATCTGTTGCAGGCGCGGCCCACAACCGTCCCGGCCAAAAAGCTGGATGACCTGCTTGATGAGTTTCCCGAATTCCACCCCACCGTGCTGCGGATGGACGTGGAAGGGGGTGAAATGATGGCCTTGGAGGGGGCTCAGCGCTTACTGCAGAAACACAGGCCGCGCATCTTTGTTGAAATTCATCCGTTTGCATTTGAATGGAAACGCGCACACCAGATGATCGAGCATCTGCGCGACATGGGCTATTCCTCCGGAGTGGTGATCGAAAGGCTCTGGGACGAACCCTGGGCAAGCAGATGGGTGAGAGAGCGGCGCCACTGGGCCGGGTCCACCGAAACACTTCTGAAAACAATCGAATCCCGCAGCGAAGCGTTAAATACGGGTGTATTTTCCATCCTTCTGGAGCAGCGTGCACGATGAAATTGTTGTGCATAGGCAGAAGTCTCGGGAGGGCCGGTTCAAAATTGTCGGGCGGCGGTGTGCTGCGAGTACAGAGCACGCTGCTCGACCATCTACGCCGGTCTGGGTTCGATCTAAGCCTTTTCTATCTCAACCGGGTGGAGCACGAGTCGCCGGCGCCCTGCGGGCTGGTGCCGGAGTTTGGCGCCCCGGAGGAAGGTCAGCTCAATCGTCACATGCACAGAGTGCTTTGGCGGCTCGCTATGCTGGCCAGACGGAGCGACGCGGTGTTTGGAATGCAGGACGGCCGGCCGATAGATTTAGCCATCCTTGTTGGCCGATTGGCCGGCCGCCCCGTGGTCGGTTGGATTCACAACCTCCCGGGCCGTTCCGCACAGGACTTTCCGGGGGGGCATCCCTGGATCACGCGTTACTTATATCCGTGCGCCACGCGCCTCGTAGCGGTTTCACGAGGTATCGCGGAAGATCTGGTGCGGTGGTCGCCTGGAAGTGCAAACAAGGTGATCTCCCTGCCCAATCCGGTCAATGTGGCCGACGTGAGGCGCCTGAGCGAATTGCCGCTTCCGGACTGGGCGCAAGCCATTTTCGCCCGCCGAACACTCGTCGGCATGGGCTGGCTGACCCGGCGGAAGGGTTTTGACTTGTTGCTCGATTCATTTGCGAAAGTAGTGCAAACGGGCCATGACTCAAATCTTCTGCTGCTGGGCGAAGGCGAAGAGCGGGCCGCCCTGCAGGCCCAGGCCGATAGCCTCGGGCTGCACGACCGGGTCTTCATGCCCGGCTACCAGCCCAACCCCTACCCGCTGCTTTCGAGGGCAGAAGGCTTTGTACTGAGCTCTCGGCATGAGGGCTTGCCTACAGTCATTTTGGAAGCGATGAGCCTGGGTGTTCCTGTCGTCGCCTTTGACTGCCCCTTTGGCCCCGCGGACATCCTCGATGGGGGCCGCTGCGGGCTTTTGGTCCCTCCCGAGAACCCGGAAGTAATGGGCGATGCCATCAACAAGCTGCTGTCTTCCAGGGATCTTCGGGTGCAGTTCCGCGGCCTGGGCTTCGAGAAAGCCATGCAGTACGACACGAGCGCTGTAACTAAGAGGTTTGAAGCCCTCTTTCTCGGCCTCCTCAACGGGCGCAATCACCACAAGCATTGAAAGGAGAAAAAAAACCCTGCCATGCGGGCGGACTGAACTCAAGCACTTCGTTTCTTGAGAATCGGAATGAGATACATCCAGAAGGCCGGTGACTTTTCCGAGACCTATGTACCTGCTGGGCCACGGCATGGCCAGTGGGCGTGGGCTGCGCCGTTCTTTGTCCTTCTGGGTGTGGCCTCTACTATCGGCATCATAGCAGTGATGGACCATTATGGTGAAGGAAAGTCCATTTTGGCGCTCCTGTTCCTGCCCTTCGGATTGCTCTTGCTTGGCGTGGGATTTGTTGGAGGTTTGAGCCGGATTCGCAGCCTGCTTGCCCGTTTAACCTGGTGGCACTTCCTTTGGGCGCTGCTCTTCGCCAGTGCGCTTGTGTTCCGCCAACGCAGCGTAAATGAAATCGATTCGAACCCCCTGGATGCCTGGGCGGTTTACCGCGTGTCACTCGATTTTATCGTCGGGGTTGTTCTTCTCACCCGGCTTGCCCTCCGGCGGCCGCCTTTTTTGGGTTCGATGTTTCGAGGATTTGTTGGGATAACCACTGTCTTCGGCCTTGTCTGTGTGGCATCCAGCGTTTGGTCTGTGTACCCGTCGTGGACGCTATTCAAATCAGGCGAATACCTGATGGTTATCGGCTTGCTTGCCGCAATTCTCGATACCGTAGGGTCCGTGAAAGAGTTTAAGTCCCTTTTTAACTGGACCTGGGCACTCTATGGCTTTCTGCTTGTTTCCGTGTGGATGGGCGCAATAATCTGGCCAACGGCGGCCCTGTACCCCATCGGACTGCCCAAGGACGCCTCGCTGGGAATGCGCTTGAGTGGGGTCATGCCCGCCCAAAGCTCGGAAGGCGTAGGAATTTATGCTGCGATGATAGGGCTAGTCTG
This sequence comes from Terriglobia bacterium, assembly GCA_035712365.1. Classification (NCBI taxonomy): domain Bacteria; kingdom Pseudomonadati; phylum Acidobacteriota; class Terriglobia; species Terriglobia bacterium. The sequence continues at coordinate 1,423 of DASTAW010000016.1, read as the reverse complement.
CCTTTGCCGCCTTATGCCGCTGGAGCGAACCAAGCGAGGGAGCGCCTGGTATTTCCCGGTCCTCGCGGCGAGCGTCGTCACGATGGTGCTTTCGCAGACTCGAATGGCTATTGGAGGTTTTCTCCTCGGCGTATTTTTGATTTTGTTCATCTCCAAGCGGTTGCGCCTCGGCACAGTGATGACGTTTGTGGTGGGGCCGCTTCTCTTGCTGTCTGGAGTGGGCAGCGTGCTCTGGGCATTTCTCAGACGCGGAGAAGACTATCAGGCCCTTTCCACATTAAGCAGCCGGCTCGTGTGGTGGAAGTTTGCATGGGAAAGGTTCCTGGAGCGTCCGTTCACAGGATATGGGGCCTACGCCGGCGAGCGGTTCGCGGTGATGGCCAAGCTCGGAATGGGAACAACCGCCAGCCTGCACAGCGATTACCTGGGGGTCCTTGTCGGATCGAGTATCTGGGGACTGATTCCATTCATCGCCGCGATCATAGCCGTCTGGTGGTTCCTCGTCTCCTTTCTTCGCCGTACATCCGGCGCCAGGCCCGAGCGGCAACTTGCATACGAGGCAATCGCAGTGTTTGCCCTGTTAACGATCAACAGCGTGCTTGTTCCGATGTTCAGTTGGCAGGCCCCTCTCTATTTTCTTGTGATCCTCGGGTATGCGGAGTTCTTGCGGCGAAGACGTCTCCGCGAGAACCCGAGGCCTGTCCGTGTGATCCGGGAAAGGGCTCCTGAACTCGAACCCGTCCCGGCAGGCAAATGAAACTCCAGCGGCCATATGAAAGAGTTCTGGAAGGTTTTCCAGCAGCCTCCGTTCAAAATGCTTCGGCTCGATAGGTGAATCTCATGACCGCAATCAGGACCAGAATGCAGAGACGGCTGAAGGGCCTGAGACTTTTTTCCTGTTTGGTTTTATTCCTCATGCTCCTTGCGATACAACCCGTCCAGCCGGCTTCTTCCAGCAGTCAGGTCACGGTGCATCCTGGCGACGACATCCAGTCCCTGGTCAACAGTCACCCGCCGGGCACCTCGTTCCTCATCATCCCCGGCACCTACCGGCTCCAGTCCATTCGGCCGAAGGACGGCGACACCTTTACCGGACAACCGGGAGCCACCCTGAATGGGGCCGCAATTTTGGATAACTTCACGCAACAAGGCCAGTATTGGGTGGCTGATGTACCCGTGAGTTCCCTTCACTCATACCGGGGTGAATGTGACAAGCAGCATCCGGCGTGCATGTACCCCGAGGACCTGTTTTTTGACTCGAAGCCTCTCAAGCGCGTTGCCGGCCTTTCCGCCGTTGGGCCGGGCTCGTGGTATCTGGATTACAGCACGGAGAAGGTTTACGTGGGCAGCGATCCTGGCGGCCACACCGTGGAGCTGAGCGAGGCGCACGCAGCCTTCTGGGGCAGCGCCAGCAATGTCAGCA